>JBKJRA010000170.1:0-12720 GCA_046594975.1 Pyrinomonadaceae bacterium
CACGACCGCTTACGAAGCCGCCCGCGAAAAAGTCAAACGCTTTATCAACGCCAAAGAAGCGAAAGAGTGCATCTTTGTCCGCGGCACCACCGAGGGCGTCAATTTGGTCGCGTATTCGTATGGGCGAAAATTTATAAATGAGGGCGACGAGATACTCGTTTCGCAGATGGAGCATCACTCAAACATCATCCCCTGGCAAATGATCGCAGAGGAACGCGGGGCAAAGGTCGTGATGATACCGATGAACGAGCGCGGTGAACTCATTATCGATGAATACGAAAATTTGCTTAATGAACGCACCAAGATGGTCGCTCTCACGCACGTTTCAAATTCGCTAGGCACGGTCAATCCGATCAAGGAAATGATCGCTACGGCACACAAATTCGGTGTGCCTGTCTGTGTTGACGCTGCCCAGAGCGTGCCGCATTTTCCTGTGGATGTTCAGGATCTCGATGCTGATTTCTTTGTGTTTTCCGGCCACAAGATGTTTGCCCCAACCGGCAGCGGTGTGATTTACGGCAAACGCGAGTGGCTCGACCAGATGCCGCCTTATCAGACCGGCGGCGGTATGATCCGCACCGTCAGTTTTGAAGGGACGACATTCGCACCGATCCCCGACAAATTTGAAGCCGGAACTCCGGCGATCGCTGCAGGCATTGGTCTGGGAGCAGCGATCGATTACATCAACGCTCTCGATTTCGAAGCCGCGGCCGCTTATGAACACGAGCTGCTCGAATATGCGACCGAGAGGCTTGGCGACATTCCCGAAGTTAAAATAATAGGAACCGCCGCCGAAAAAGCGAGCGTTTTGTCGTTCACCATCGAAGGCATTCACCCGCACGACATCGGCACGATACTCGATCAGCAAGGCATCGCCATCCGAGCCGGACATCATTGTGCCCAGCCGGTGATGGAATTTTTCGATGTTCCGGCAACTGCCCGTGCGTCATTCGCATTTTACAACACCCGCGAAGAGGTCGATAAACTCGCCGATGCGATTCAAAAGGTCATCGAAGTATTTGCATAATTCGCCGGCGCTATTGTGAGTTTGGTCACATTCATTTGCTGCGATTTTTGGGATAATACCGCATATGTATTCCGATCTATATATCGCTCAACACTCTAAACTTCGCCACATCCACGAGATCGCCGCTCAGCTCGAGCTGACGCCCGATGATCTCGATATCTACGGCAGCCCTTACATTGCCAAATTACGAACCGGGCTCTTAGATAAACTAAAAGCTCGGCCATCCGGGAAATACATCGATGTTTCTGCCATAACACCGACTCCGCTCGGCGAGGGTAAATCGACGACGCTCATCGGGCTCGGCGAGGCGATGAAGCACCTCGGCAAGCGGGCCGTTGTGTCTTTGCGGCAGCCGTCGCAAGGGCCGACATTTGGCATCAAAGGCGGTGCAGCCGGCGGCGGTTATTCTCAGGTCGTCCCGATGGAGACCTTTAATCTAAATCTGACAGGCGATATCCACGCCGTCACCGCGGCAAATAACCTGCTCGCGGCGATGATCGACAATAAACTGCTCCGCGGCAATCCGCTTAACATTAACCCTCACAGCATTACTTGGAAACGTGTGGTCGATACCAACGACCGAGCTCTGCGCAAGATCATCATCGGGCTAGGCGGACGTATGGAAGGCGGCATTCCGCGCGAGACCGGTTTTGACATCACGGTCGCGTCTGAGGTGATGGCGATACTGGCTCTGACAACGTCGCTGCAAGATATGCGTAAGCGATTTGGACGGATCGTCGTCGGTATGACACATGACAAAAAGCCTGTCACCGCCGAAGAGATCGGTGCCGCCGGAGCGATGACCGTGCTTATGCGCGACGCCATTCGCCCGACGTTGATGCAGACTCTCGAGAACACTCCGGCACTAGTGCATGCGGGGCCATTTGCTAATGTTGCACACGGTAACAGCAGTATTCTGGCTGATCTTATCGGCATCAAATGCAGCGATTATTTGTTTACCGAGTCGGGATTTGGCGCCGACATCGGTGCTGAGAAATTTTTCAATATCAAATGCCGTTACAGCGGCCTGAAGCCTGACGCATGCGTGATCGTCGCGACCATCCGGGCGCTGAAATCGCACAGCGGTAAATACAGGATAGTTGCGGGTAAACCGCTGCCGCCGGAAATGCTTGAAAATAATGTCGCCGATGTCGAGGCGGGTGCCTCAAATCTGCGCAAGCAGATCGAAAACGTTAAGCTACACGGTGTCACGCCGGTGGTAGCGATCAATGTTTTTGAAACTGACCACGCCGACGAGATCGAAGCCGTAAAACGCATCTCGATCGAATCAGGGGCGATCGGTGCCGCAATGTCGAGCCACTGGGCAGACGGAGGCAAAGGCGCAGTCGAGCTTGCCGAAATGGTCATGGCTGCTGCTGATATGCCTAATGAATTCAAATTCCTCTACGATCTAGACCAACCGATCAAAAACAAGATCGAGACGATCGCCACAAAGATCTACGGTGCGGCCGATGTTTCTTATACAAAAGAAGCCGACACGCAGATCGCTAATTACGAGGCAAATGGTTTCGGAGATCTGCCGATCTGCATGGCAAAAACACACCTCAGCCTCAGCCATGATCCGACGCTAAAAGGTGCCCCGACGGGATTTACTTTCCCCGTTCGCGAAGTTAGAGCCAGCGTCGGCGCCGGTTTTATCTATCCCGTCTGCGGCGATATGAGGACAATGCCCGCACTTCCGGCACATCCGGCGGCCGAACTTGTCGATATTGATGATAATGGCAATATTGTCGGGCTTTTCTAACTAGGATAAGCTTCGCCGGCATATTAAAATAATAAGAGTGGCTAATATGCCAACGGCGAAGTTTATGATAATCGAAACACTTAGATCTTTATACGAACGTGATCTCAACAAACTAAAAACCGAGATCGAAAACTACAAAGATGAATCCGCAATGTGGCAGGTCTCGGGCGAAATACCGAATTCTGCGGGAAATCTATGCTTGCATCTGATCGGCAATCTAAAATATTTTATCGGTGCCGAATTGGGTGGTTCGGGGTATATGCGGCAGCGTGATCTTGAGTTTTCGACGAATGGCACGCCGCGAGCCGAGCTTTTGAAAGGCGTGGATGAAACCCTTGCAGATGTCCTTGCGGGCCTCGACAAAGTTACACCGGAGCAGTTAGAACAAGATTATTCAATAGTCGTTTTCGCTGATAAAGGCCCGATGACGACCGGATATTTTCTCATCCATCTCGCGACACACCTCGGCTATCATCTCGGCCAGATCAATTATCACCGACGACTTTTTGATAAGGCGAACCCGAATCCGTAATGTCACTGCAATATTTGAAAGACGCGATCAGCGAGGGTGATAATGAAAAATTGATCCGCTACGTCCGGTTGCATCTGGGTGATGGAAACGAAGATCAGGGCCGGAAAGAGATCGACAAAGCATGGGTCGAGGCATTAAAGCCGCTGCTCGATACTCCGCCGACGGATCGGGAGTTTATCCTGAAAACCCTTGCCGAAAATGATGCGGCGACGCTCGCTCATCTTTATTTTCATCTTCATTTTTATTTTGTAAAACGTTCCGGAGAGTGGATACATGACGGAGAACTCTAACGATCTCGCACAGCTAAGGCCCGGACTTTGGGACACCGTCAACGAGCGGTATCCGGGGTCGATGATCGCGAGAAATAATCTTATTCCGCTTGCTCGGTTGCATAAACCGTTAAGCGAATCACGCCTCACATTTGTCAGCACGTCCGGTGTGCAGCCGCGCGGGTCAGTGCCGTTCGACACGGTGCATCCGGTTGGCGATTATACATTTCGCCGAGTGCCATCGGGTTCGAAACCCGCCGATCTTGAGATTCATCAACTTAAATATCCGACCGTCGGAGCAAAACGCGATCTGAATGTAATCTTTCCCATCGAGCGCTTGCAGGAGCTTGTTGAGGAAAACTTTATCGGCAGCCTGACTGAGAATTTCTATGCTTTCATCGGTTATAATATGGATGCGGAGCGATTGGAGCGGACACTGGCTGAGGAAATTGCGGCGGCGGTCGAGGCGGAAAAGCCCGATGTTGTACTGTTGGCACCTGCCTGACCGATCTGCCATCAGAGCATCGCGCTCGTGCAGCGCGCTATTGAAAATAGAGGTATTCCGACCGTCTCGCTTACAGTCTCGCTCGACGTAACGCAGCAGATAAAGCCGCCGCGAGCATTGTTTTTACCATTTATGATGGGTCATCATTTTGGAGTACCGTTTCATGTTGAATTACAAAAAAGGATAATCCGCGAGGCTCTCGGACGGATCGACGAGGCGGAAACAAGCGGTGATATTCACTATTTTCCAATGACGTGGGCAAAAGCCCGACAAGAAGGTAAGGAAATCGAGAAGAATTAGAAAATGTCAGAATTAAGCGATCTATATCAGGAAGTAATTTTAGAGCACAACAAAAATCCGCGTAATTTTCGCGAGATCAGTGATGCTGATCAATACGCCGACGGCAAAAATCCGCTGTGCGGTGATGCCCTGCGCGTGTATGTCGCGATGGACGGCGACACGATCACGGATGTTGCTTTTAAGGGCTCCGGCTGTGCAATATCGAAAGCCTCGGCGTCGATGATGACGCAGTCTGTCAAAGGCAAAACCCGTGAGGAAGCTGAGCATATCTTCGAAGAATTTCACAATATGGTGACCGGCGAGCTCGACATAGAGACCGATGAAAATGATCTAGGCAAATTAAAAATATTCTCCGGAGTGCTCGAATTCCCTGCTCGCGTAAAATGTGCGTCGCTTAGTTGGCACACGCTCAACGCGGCTCTCAAAGGCGACACGGCCGTCTCGACAGAATAATGAAACGGGATATTGAAACGCGAGCAGATATCGAGCGTCTGTTACAAGATTTTTATGGCTCTGCGATGGCCGACAGCAAGATCGGTCACCACTTTGAAAGACTCAACCTCGCACATCATCTGCCGATGATCGCGAATTTTTGGGAAAAGATCCTTTTCGGCAATCCGGTCTATTTCAACAACCCGCTTAGCTTTCACCAGGTGCTTCACGCCCATTCACCGCTCCTGCCGGAACATTTTGGTCATTGGGTCTCGATATTTACAGAAACAGTTGACCACCTGTTTCAAGGCGAGACGGCCGATCTAGCAAAATCCAGAGCAAATGCGATCGCAGACGTTCTTAGTCAAAAGCTCAATGGCGGAGTTCAGATCCGGCCCACGAAATAGCCTGCAGCAACTTGCTCAAAGTCAGCTATCTGTTGCTTTTTCCACTCATCGTCCCACCCCATTTCTTTCGTCATTATTGCCGCGACCCGCGGCGCGATCTCAATCGCGGCCCGAGCATTCAGAAACAAAGCCCGCGTTCGTCTTGTAAGCACATCCTCCACTGTCAGTGCCATTTCATCCCGTACTGCTCGAACGACGACGCTCTGCGTGTAAGGCAGGTCGGGATGAAGCAACTCTCCGTTAGATTCTTTTGGAGATGAAGCGATATCAAGTGTTTCAGTCACACACTCTCTCATTCCTAGTCCACCTAATTCAGCGGCTTTGTTTATGGCATCTTCCGCCATTCGGCGATAGGTCGTCCATTTACCGCCTGTAATTGTGACCAAACCGGACACATCAACAAACAGATCGTGACCACGTGAAATGGCCGAGGTTTTACTCGCATCACCGGTTTTTACGAGCGGTCGTATTCCGGCGAATACACTCAAAATGTCGTTTCGTGTAGGTGGTTCGGTGAGATATTGGCTGACGGTTTCTAGAACAAATTCGATCTCACTTTCGAGAGCTTGAGGTTCGAGCGTCGCATTTTCGACGGGCGTATCAGTGGTGCCGACGAGCGTATAGCCATGCCACGGAATGCAAAAAAGCACGCGGCCATCGCTGGTTTTCGGGATCATTAGTGCGTTATCGACGGGCAGGAATTTACGGTCGAAAACGAGGTGAATTCCCTGGCTAAATGCCACGACAGGTTTAGCCGCTTCGTCTGACATTGATCGAACGGCATCGCAGAATGCGCCGGTTGCGTTAATAACTACTTTTGCTTGCACGGCAAATTTTTCTGCTGTAGTTACTTCTTCAAATTCAACGCCTGAGATATTGCCGTCGCCGTCTTTTGTCAGTGATGTTACTTTTGCATAATTCAGAACTGCGGCTCCACTTCCGTGAGCCGTTTTTGCCATATCGATCAGCAAACGTGTGTCGTCAAACTGCCCGTCAATGTATAAAACTCCACCGGAAAGGCCTCTGGTTTTGACGGTCGGCAGCATCTCGATTGTTTCAGCTTTCGATAGAATCCTTGACTTTCCGAAACTGTATTTTCCGGAGAGTAGATCATAAACCTTAAGGCCGACACCATAAAATATCTTTTTCCACAAACCGTAACATGGCACGATGAACTCTTGCCTGTGAACAGTATGCGGCGCATTTCGCAGCAAAATGCCGCGCTCTTTTAGAGCTTCACGGACGAGCGAGATATTGCCCTGACGCAGATAACGAACGCCGCCGTGTACGAGTTTGGTCGAGCGGCTGGAGGTACCCTTGCCAAAATCGTGTTGTTCGAGCAGCAGCACATCGTAACCACGAGATGCAGCATCGAGAGCACAACCCACGCCTGTCGCACCGCCGCCGATGACTACGATGTCCCAAGGCTCTTTGCGCGTTCGGACGCGGTCTAATATTTTGTTACGGTCCATCTGCTGAGATAAGTTTTACGCAAAGACGCTCGGGAAGCAAAGTGCGAGAATTTAACACGCGGCTTGATAAATCAGCAAAACGAGATGACAATCTATCAAAATGAATGACTTCGAACCAAAACCCGACCCTCTATTTAGAGAACGCCCTGTATTGATCTGCATAATAGTCATGGCTGTTGCAGCGTTTGTTTTGTTGCTGCAGGGCCGTGTCTGGTGGTGTCAGGCGGGCGACTATTGGCCGTGGGCGTGGGACATTTGGTCAACGCACAATTCGCAACATCTCGTCGATCCGTATTCATTTACGCACGTCCTGCATGGCGTTTTGGAGTTTTGGCTGATCGGGCTAGTGTTTAAAAAAGTGCCGTTGGCATGGCGTCTGCTGATCGCTGTCGTAATCGAGGCAAGCTGGGAAGTTGCCGAAAACTCGACCTTTGTAATCGAACGCTATCGAGCCGCAACTATCTCGCTCGACTATTTCGGCGATTCGATCATCAATTCGATGGCGGATATTCTTTGCTGTGCAACCGGTTTTGTAATCGCTTATAAGCTGAGATTTTGGAAATCTTTGGCGTTGTTTCTAGCAACTGAGACAATCCTGATATTTTGGATACGGGACAGTCTGCTTATAAACATCATAATGCTTATCTATCCGATCGATGCCATCAAGGTCTGGCAGATGACAGGACATTAACGCTCGCCGCGAGCCGCTTCGACTGCTGTTTCCATTTCGACGCCTAGTTTTCGTGAACCGGGCTGGTCAAACGTTTCCGCCAGACGGAGTGCCTCGTCGAGGATGCGAAGCTGATGTTCACGCCAATTTGGATGGCCCGCAACACTACCGGCCTCACCATTATAATAAGCGGTCCGCGGCGGCCTCACCTTATCGGTCAGTTTTGAATCGACCGAGAGCATTATCGTCGGGATCCCGGCTTCCTCAGTCGCACGTGCTATGATACCGAGCGTTTGATGGCATAGCCGAGAAGCAGGCACGAATAATGCCAAATGTATCTCGTAGCGATGGAGACGCTCGACGATCTTTGGGGCGAGCTCTGTCGCGACGCGTTCAGCATTAGGGATATAACTACTTATGCTCCACCAGACGTTGTTGAGACCACCTATCACACCGTTTTCCGCATATTCTGTAAGACGGTCGACCGGGATGAGCGAATTTCTGTCTAAATTGACATCTTTCGCGTCGTAACTTTTCGCGGCATACCGCAGGTCACCGGCCTCGACCTCGACGGGTATTTCGCGCATACTCAAATCGCCGTCGCGCGACTCAATATCAAACGCCTCTGTGCCGTCAATATAGGCACCTGCAGACGAGATCAATGCCAGATTGAGCATCGGCAACGCACGCCGCACTGGGGTAAACGGCGAGTGGATATTCTCGACGAACGGATAGTTCTTGAGGTCGGCATTTGCGTTCCAGCGTGCAAATCCGCTTGTAAAACCTTTGAGATCTTCGATCAGTTCCATATCAAATTAGACCTTAAATTCTTTTGAAAAATCGTAAACATCTGCCTTGTCGGGTTTTACCAAACCAAATCTTCGGCTTGAGATTATAAAAAATGCTACTAGTGCCGCCGCCATCCCTGCAATAAACACCCAAGTCGAATATTGGTGAACGACGTTGAATTGTATCCGCAGAGGATCATCCACAGCGACCTCGTCGATCGGTCGGCCTATCTGGCCGCGTATCGAGGCGAGCCACATACCGATCACAAATTGTCCGACTGCACACGTCGCGGCTAGAAAAAGGAGCAGAAAACGCTCGATCCATAACCAGAATGTGCTGATCTTTGCCGTGCCGACAAGCGAGGTCAAAAGCAAGATCACCGCAATTCCGATACCGCCGAAATTGAGTATCATCAAATTGCGATTGACCACGGCTCCTGCCAATTCACGGTCTGGCAACACCGCAAATGCGGTTTGAGCGACGCCGATAAAAAACACCGCTGCACCGAGCCAAATTGCCAGGATCAAGAGCCGGATGTCAGAGAAAAATTTCATACGTCAACGCCTTAATATGAAACCTAATTATCCAGCTTTTCGCTCGAAAGGGCAAAAGTCACCCTATTTCTTTCTGCTGTCAGCCAGAGCCTAAATTGAGCGACTTATGTTAACCTTTGACTTTATTAAACTCCGATGGCCATTGACCTCGAACAAGTTTACGAACGGCTTTTTGCGTACTGCAAAGCTGAAAATTTTGCCGGATACGATCCGTTCGACGGACTAAACAGCCGCCTGTTTCAGCTCTCGCCGCTAAAATACTCCCGGCTCGCCCGGCTCGCTTGGCTGCAAATGATAAAGCGTTCGGCAGTAAACTTGCGCGGCGCTCTTTTTGTGGAAAAAGGCGTAAATCCGAAAGGCTTAGCCCTATTCGCTCTTTCCGAACTGTCCCGTTTTCGAGCAACGAACAAACAAATTCATGCTGAAAACGCGAAAGATCTGTTTGAGCAATTGCTCGCCGCAAAGATCACCAACACAACTGCGGACGGACAAACAACTACCTCTTTCGGTTACAACTTTGACTGGCAGGCTCGGGCATTTTATGTCCCAAAAGGTACGTCCGCGATAGTGCCGACGGCGTTTGCTTCGCAAGCTTTAATCGAGGCTTACGAAGCATTTGGCGATGAGAAATATCTCAACGCAGCCAAAGAAATTTGCACCTTTATTTTGACCGGTTTGAATCGCCCTATCGAAACGGACGACGAGCTATGTTTCAGCTATACACCTGTGGATAATAGTGCGATCTACAACGCCAGTCTGCTCACCGGCGAATGCCTCGCACGCGTCGGGGCGATCACCGACAATGCGGTTTACCTAAACATTGCGGTTAAAACCGCCCGTTATGTGATCCAGAGACAGCGGGACAACGGTGCTTGGGGCTACGGCGAAAACAGTAATCATACATGGGTCGATAGTTTTCACACAGCATATATTTTGTTGTCGTTAAAGCGAATTTCCGATCGTGTGCCGGGTCTCGCGGAGGAGACCGAGCAAGCCATAACAACCGGCACAAACTACTGGCTTGACAACTTTTTCCTCGACAATGGAATACCTAAATATTACGATAACAGCGTTTATCCGGTCGATATTCACTCAGTTGCCGCTGCAATTTCATCTTTGTGCGAACTAAACAACAACAAGCGGATGTTGCCTCTTGCTGCTAAAATTGCAGATTGGGCGGCAACTAATATGCACGACCCGCAGGGGTTTTTCTATTATCAAAAACGTAAGAGAGGCACTGTCAAGACGCCGTATATGCGTTGGGGACAGGCGTGGATGGCGTATGCACTGGCACGTCTTATCGAAAGTAAAAGCTAGATCAAATGGAAAATGACATCAAAGATTTTTGGCAGGGACACCCGTGCGGAGCCGAGCTTGTCGGCGACTTGTGGGAAGAGTCTCGCCATGAATACGACGAATTTTTCCGCCGCTACGATGAATTTAGATACACAAAAGAGCCGCATATTTTGACCAATCTTGACCGGATAGACTTTGCCGGAAAACGGGTGCTCGAGATCGGCCTGGGCCAAGGTGCCGACGCCGAACAGATAGTAAAACGAGGCGGCATTTACAGCGGAGCTGACCTTACAGACGAATCGGTAAAGCGTGTAAAGATGCGGTTTTCACTGCATGATCTAACATTTGACCGTATCGAACAAGCAAGTGCTGTCGAGCTGCCGTTTGATGAAAATTCATTCGACATTGTATTCAGTCACGGCGTGCTTCATCATATTCCTGAGATCAAAAAGGCACAGGCAGAAATTAAAAGAGTGCTAAAACCTGACGGACATCTGTTCGTAATGCTCTACGCCAAATGGTCGCTTAACTATCTGTTGGCAATCTGTGTGCTGCGTAGGATCGGTCTTGCGGGAATGTATGGATTTGGAATAAAGGCTGGCGGCATCTACGGCGATCATCTTGCAAATGCCCGTAAAATGGGGCTCAGCAAATACCTAACGATAAGCAATTTTATCAATGTCAGCACCGACGGGCCTTTTAATCCGTATTCAAAGGTTTACGGACGTAGTGAGATCCTTAATGATTTTGCTGATTTTGAACTGGTCGAAACACACAAAGAATTTATGTACGCCCCGCCGCTGCCTGTCAGTTGGCTAACGTTTGCGGGTTTGCTCGGCTGGCATCTGTGGGCAACACTCAAACCCAAGACTAACTAACGCAAAGACGCTAAGATGTTAAGACCCAAAGCACAAAAATGAAACTTATTAAGGGAAAGTTAAACGGTTCTAACCTTTTGCGACTTTGCATTGAAATTTCTTAAATTTATGTGCGGCATTGCCGGAATAATTTCGCCTGACCCAGAAACGCGTATTACTGCAGCTCTGCTCTCGATCGAGCATCGCGGACGCGATGACGAGGGCGTTTTTGTGTCTCAAACATTCGGACCAAACCGACTAAAGGCTTGTCTAGGACACCGCCGACTTTCGATAATTGACACATCATCCGCAGGTCGTCAACCGATGCTTACGGAAGACCGGCGTTACTCCATCACACTAAATGGCGAGATTTACAACTACAAGGAGATCCGTGCTGAGCTCGAATCAAAGGGAGATGTGTTCACAACAGGTACAGACACGGAGGTGCTGCTCAAAGCATTTCGCGCGTGGAATGTTGGCTGTCTCGATAAACTCAATGGTATGTTTGCTTTCGCCGTGTGGGATGACGTTGAAAAGACCCTGACGCTCGCTCGAGACCGCGCCGGGGTCAAGCCCCTTTACTACGCAAAGGCCGGTGATAATTTTATATTTGCGTCCGAGATCAAGGCGATACTTGCGACAAAGTATCTCCAGCCGAAACTCGATCCGGACGCCTTAAATCAATTCCTTACATTCCTCTGGCCCGTGCCGCCCCACACGCTTTTTACGGGCATTTATCAGCTTTTGCCCGGCCACTACATGGTCTGGAAGGATGGCGAGATCAATGAACACGAATGGTGGAATCTAGATTATTCTGTCGAGGAAAAAGTGTCGAACGAACGCGATTGGAGCAGCCGCGTTTTGGAAACGCTCGACCGTGTGACAGAAATGGAGATGGTCGCCGATGTCCCGCTCGGTGCGTTTTTGTCAGGCGGCGTCGATTCATCTTCGATCGTCGCCTTGATGGCAAAACATTCTAAAAATAAGGTTTCAACCTACACAACCGGTATTTCAGCCGACGATCTCGAATACGACATCATCCCCGATGACGTTGAATGGTCACGCAAGGTCGCCGCTCTTTTGTCCGTCGATTACCACGAAACACTCCTCACGCCAGACATCTGCGACCTGTTGCCAAAACTTGTCTGGCACCAGGACGCACCCGTGATCGATATGGCGATCCCCTCATATCTGATCTCCGAACAAGCGCGCGAAACTCAAACCGTAATGCTGTCGGGTATGGGTGGTGACGAGATATTTGGCGGCTACCCGCGACAGATGGCGATGCAGATCGCGGGACTCACTGATCTTATACCGAGCGGAGTTCGCCGACCGCTGATGAAAACTCTGGATGCAGTTCTTTATGGTGGGCTTCGCGGAAAATTGACGGCTCCGCTGCGTAATGCCAAGAAATTTGCCCGCAGTGCGGCGATGGATTTTGAAGAGCGTTATCTGGGGTTTGGCACATATTTCACCGACGAGATGAAGGTCAATTTGCTTCTGCCAGATATGAAAACTGATCAAGACCCGTATCGTTATCACAAGATGCATTTCGATAAATGCCGTGACGCTTCGCCTATAAACAGGCTGCTCTACGTCGATTTCAAGACATTTATGCCTGCTCTGAACCTAGACACTACAGACAGAACTTCGATGGCAGCCAACCTCGAGGTTCGTGTGCCGTTTCTCAACAAAGAGCTTGTCGATCTCTCGACACGCATCCCGAGCAGTCTCAAGATCAAAGGCATAAAACGAAAATACATTCTCAAAAAAGCAGTCGAAAACCTGCTGCCAAAAGAGGTAATTTGGCGGAAAAAGGCCGGTTTCAGCGCACCTGTGAGGAGT
>JBKJRA010000228.1:0-6213 GCA_046594975.1 Pyrinomonadaceae bacterium
GAGATGCAGAGTATTTGTTTTTTCATAATATGAAGAACGCTCCGAATCTGATCTCTTTCCTTTTATTTCTATCTTAATTGACCCAGTCAGCGATGAATATATTAGTGTCGCCGACCGCTGCGTCATTACGGTTTGACGCGAAGACGAGCTTTTTGCCGTCAGGCGAGAACATCGGAAAACCATCAAACGATTCGTTGTAAGTAACGCGTTCGATGCCCGTGCCGTCCAGATTTATCAGCGCCAGATCGAAATTACGCTTTTTCGGGTCGGTTGCGAAATAATTGGTGCAAAAAATTATCTTATTCCCATCGGGTGTGAAGAATGGTGCGAACGATGCAGCGTTTAGTTTTGTCACCTGACGTTTGTTTGAGCCGTCGGCGTTCATCGTCCAGACCTCGAAAACGGTTGGCACGATCATGTGCTCCGCCAAAAACTCCTTATCACGCTGGACCAATTTTTGGTCTGTCGGGTGCGAGCCGCGATAGACGATCTGTTTACTGTCAGGCGAGAAAAATGCTCCGCCGTCATATCCAGGTTCGTTCGTCAGGCGTTTGATATTTTTGCCGTTAGTGTCCATCGAATAAAGCTCGAGATCGCCATCGCGTGTCGATGTAAAGATGATCTTTTTACCATTCGGGCTTATCGTCGCTTCCGCATCATAACCGGGGCTGTTCGTCAGATTTTTGATATTTTTGCCGTCAGGTGTCGCTGTGTAGATCTCGTAATCAGGATATATCGCCCAGACGTAGCCCTTGGTGTAATCAGCGGGCGGCGGACAGGTTTTGCCTCCGCCAAAGGTCGAGGCATACAGCACTTTTTTGCCGCCTTTAAAGAAATAAGAGCAGGTTGTGCGGCCCTCGCCGTTAGAGACCATGTGGACGTTTGAACCGTCGATGTTCATCGAGTAGATCTGGTCGCAGCTGCGACCGTCGCGTTTCGACTGAAAGAGCAGTTGCTTGCCATCAAATGAAAAATACGCCTCAGCGTTCTCTCCGCCAAAGCTCAATTGCTTGATATTAGCGAGATGGCGCTCACCGGCAACCGCAAGGAGAGGCCCCTGAGAAAGCCCGGTTGACATAAGGGTTATAATTATAAGAACAACAAAATACAACTTTTTCATAATTTCGATTATATTATTAAGGTCACAAATTCACGCATCTGAAATAGGTAGTTTAGCGAATTAAGTCAGTAAGCGGAATTAAATTGCACACAATTGGATGCGGGATTTCGAAAATCAGGCGATCTAGTTATGAATTTTGAGACAAACAAGGATGTTTTGGATTGGTACGAGCGGCAGGAGCGTGTTCTGACACCCGAATTTATCAGCGATATTCCCTGGGGAAAAGTCAAAGATCACCCTGTCGATGAAAAACTCATCCCCGTGCTGTTATACATGCGTGACGTCGAGACGCTCACGGATATGTACCACCGCGAGCTACTCCGTACGCCGACCGGTAAAGATCCGCACATCAGTAAGTTTATGGAGCGTTGGGGGATCGAAGAGATCACCCACGGCGAAGTTCTCAATAGATTCCTTAACGAGATCGGTGTCGAGACCGATGATAAATGGCAGACGCAGGTGAGAAATGAAGTTTCGACCAGCTACAACACCATCTCTTATCTAATGATGGTCTTGACCAATCTGATAGGTAAGAAATTTACAGCAACGCACATGACATTTGGAGCGATCCACGAAATGGAAGCTGCTCAAGGCTACCGTCGCCTGATCGCCCTCGCCGAACACCCCGTGCTGACATACATTGTCAATGGCATCATCCGCGAAGAAGCCGTCCACGCACAGTTTTACCGGAGCGTGGCCCGGATCGAATTAGAAAATAACGAGTTTGCTCAGAAAATGGCAAGATGGGTGACTGAGCATTTCTGGGCGCCGGTCGGGCAAGGCTCTTTGGCAAAAGAGCGGACCGAATATACGATCGCGACATTATTTGCCGCCGACCATGCTATCGAGGGACTCGACAAGACCGTGACCCAGCGAGTGCGTATGCTGCCCGGCTTTGACGGTATAACTAAGATCACCGACACCATCGGTGAGATGGCCGGACACCCATTGCTGAAGTTTGAAGCCGCCTAATTCGGCCGATAAAATTCAACCCCGCTGCTCATTTCAACCCCAATCTTCCATTCCGACTCAGCATAGTCGAGGTGAGCTATTGACTCAGAAATAGCCAGGAAACGATGAACATCGTGATCAAACGAATCAGGAAACAGCCTCTTTGCTATTTCGTAAGCAGTTACACCGTCACCTGAAACCAGTCCGACCACCTTTTTCTGCCGGTCGTCTATCGCACGGACATATCTGTGAAATATCTCTTCGAAATCCGTGACCGGCTCGCCGTGTCCGCCGTAAGCAAGCGTTGGCGAAAAACTGCGAAGTCGTGCGAGACTGACCAAGTATTCGGCAAGCGAAGGAAAACGCTTTGACGGATCGACCGGGTCGGGCGAGAGTATCGGGTTTGGCGTGATGCGTTTTAGTATGCAGTCGCCGCAGATCAATGTCCGGTCGGCTTCGCGAACGAACGAACACGAACCGGGCGTGTGTCCCGGCGTGTGGAGGACACGCAAAGAGCCGCCGTCAAACTCAAGCTCCATATCATCGTGCAGGGGCTTGAAATCGCTCTCTCCGAGCGAATCAGTTAGTAAGCTGATGTCCTCGTATAAGGACTGCATCTCCCCAAATACCTTTTCCGGCACTCCGGATCGCAACATCAACTGCCGATGATCTTCGTGAGCGAGCCGCCCGAACAGATGACCGGTTTCCCATTCGTGTATCAATATCTCGGCATTTTTCGCTTCGTCGCGGATCTGTTTCGCCAGCCCGCAATGGTCTTCGTGGGCGTGCGTGAGGACGATCCTTTGAATATCGGCAAACTTGATGCCGTGCTGCCCGAGCTTTTGCCTGAGAGCTGCTGCTGCCTCCGGCGTTTTCGGCCCGACATCTATCAAGGTCAGCGGATCTTCTTTGACCAGATAGACATTGACATCACCGACATAAAACGGCGTCGGTATCGAAAGTGGTATGATATTCATATAAAAACCAAGACGATCCTGAAAGGAAATATATTACCAAACCTGTAGGTTTTCAGCTTGTACGAGCAGAGAAGAATCTCTCAGGTTCGATTAGCAATAACATGCCAAGTTGAAACAATTTTAAAACTTATCGAGTATAATTGGGCAAACCAGTTAATTTGGGACTATAATTACAAAATTATTACATTTTTACTTGCCTTAATTTGGTTTTTGGGGTAAAAAGTTCAAAGCAATTCATTTCCGTTTAAATATCCGTAGGGAAAAGATAGGAACAGCGTTTAATTTTCAAGCTGAGCTTTCGGAAACCATGTGAAGCATCGATGTAGATTCTTTAGGCTGATCTTCCCAGATTTTTCGACAGAATTTTTAATGTATCAAAAGTGCGAAGGAGAAAAATAATGAGAGTATTTTCGTCCAAGATTTCAACGATCTTGCTTGCCATAGTCGCCACGGCTTTTATGGCTCTGTCAGTGATGGGGCAATCCCAGTCAGCCGCCGCTGACCTTTCCGGAACGGTAACCGATCCGACAGGTGCGGTGGTTGCAGGGGCGGCCGTCCACGCAAAAGGCATCGGTAACGGTATTACCCGAACTGTCACATCAAACGCCGAAGGCAATTATCAGTTTATCAGCCTGCCTCCTGGAGAATACGAAATTTCTGCCGAAGCAGCTACTTTCAAAAAGGTTGTTATTTCGCCCGTCCGGCTCACTGTCGGACAGAGTGCTGATCTGACTATCAAGCTCGAAATTGGAGCAGCTAATGTGATCGTCAATGTCACCGGCGATGATGTTCAACTCGTCGAGACCACCCGTTCGACCGTATCAAACACGATCGATCAGGAAAGGATCAATAATCTCCCGATCAACGAACGCAGTGCAACAGGTTTTGCATTGACGCTCTCGACCGTTGGGCGTGACAACGGACGCCCCATCGGCCCGGCTCCGACCTCAGGCCTCAACATCGGCGGACAACGCGGACGTTCAACGCAAGTAAATGTGGACGGTGCTGACTTCACGGACAATTCGATCAACGCATCCCGCACAACAGTTTCAATGGAAGCCGTTCAGGAGTATCAAGTCGCGACAAACTCATACACAGCCGAGTTTGGCCGTGCTACAGGCGGTGTCGTTAATGTCGTCACTAAACGTGGTACCAATGATTTTCGTGGTAATGTTTTCGGATTTATCCGCGACAAGAGCATCCAGGCTCGCAATGCTTTTTCGCCTGTTGCCAATCCCGATTTTCGTAGAACACAATATGGTGCCACGCTCGGCGGCCCGATCGTTAAAGACAAGACTCATTTCTTTGCAGCTTACGAAGGCCGTCATCGTGACGAGTCAGGATTCTTCACATCTAATGTAGTTGGCAACCTAACATCGTCAGTTACTATTGGAGTGATTCCAGGACTAAACCCAACAGCACAAACATTTAATAACTTAACCGCTGCTCAGGCATCTGCGATCAACGCTTTGATCACAGCCGGCGGTGCCGCTAATATATGTGGTGCCCGTGCTTATGCATTCTTTGCATCAAGCGGCGGACAAACGGCATTGACAGGCACGAATCCTTTGTCCAGCCCAAACGACGGTAGTGGTTGTCCGGCAATTTCGCCTATCGGTCCCGGCGCCATCGGATCCCGCTTTATTCTTTCATCGGCTCCGGTGCCGACGGGAACAACCAACTCCGCGGGTCAATTCATAGCGTTTCGACCGCTCAATAATCTACAAAAGATTTTCCCGGTCACTGACCGTTCTAATTTCTTCACAACCCGTATCGATCAAAATATTAATGCAAATAACCAGTTGAACGTCCGTTTTGGTTACAATACCGGAAATGTCACGGGTATTCAGGTTGAGTCGCAAAACCAATCGCTGGGCCAAAATGACTTTTCCCGAACGGGTATCACTAATATCAAAGACACCTCGTTCAATGTCGGCTTGACCACCACGCTTAACAGCACGATGGCAAACGATTTCCGATACAGCTTTGGCAGACGTAATACGACGTTCAAATCACAGAACGGCGATGCTGTCGCTTTTAACATTTCGGGAACGGCATTTATCGGACGTGAGCTTTTCTCGCCAGTAGCACGTGTCGAAAACCGAAATCAGTTTGTTGACAGCTTTAATTGGGTTGTCGGAAACCACACACTGAAATTTGGCGGAGATCTAAACTTTGTTAAGATCCCAACGGCCCATTTTGAGTTAAATTTTGCAGCTCTTTTTAACTTCGGCGATTTTGCCGCATCTAATCTCAATCCGGCATTCGCAGGCTTGCCGGCATTTACACCGGTTCAGAGTTATGGCCTTGGTCTGCCATCAACCTATGTCCAAGGGTTTGGCAATCCTGACTCTACGATCAAAAATACACCGATCGCTTTTTTTGGACAGGATTCGTGGCGAGTCACACCGCGTCTGACGGTAAATTACGGTATCCGCTATGATGTCGAATTGACCCAAACGATCGCCCCGGTCGGCATAAAAGATCCACTCACAGGTATAACATTAACTGCCAGCGACGTTCTTGCCGCTCAGGACGCTGTCGGGGTTCAGCAGGGTATTCCCCGCGACAAAAATAACTGGGCCCCGCGTCTCGGTTTTGCGTATGACATTATGGGTAATGGCAAAACTGTTGTCCGTGGATCTTTTGGTCTGTATTATGATCATCCGCTGCTGGCAGTTGCCTTTAACTCCGACATCGCCGACTCGTCACAGCAGCAACAGGCAGTGTTAACAGCCGGTAGCCCCGTGCCATCTAACACTAATCTGTTAAATGCCGCATTAGTGTTTCATGGAACAGTTTGCGGGAATTCAGGTTCAAATGCGGCTCTTTGTGCCGTTTTTGGCAGCCCCACCACCCCTGGTGTCGCAACAACTGCACAGTACCAGTTTGGCCGTCAGCGTTTTAACGACCAGACCTATACAGGATTTGGAGCTGTCCTGCCATTCTCTTTGCCGATCGCTAAAAACTTTGAATATGCCTCGGCAACTCAGGCAAATTTCTCGGTCGAACGCCAATTGACAAAAGATATGTCGCTGTCCGCTACATACATTTATGTTGGTGCTCATCATTTGCCACATCCCACCGATCTTAACGGGCCAAATACTTCGTTGCAGATCCAAAACTACCAGCGCTACAACGGCGGAGCTTTGCCGACCTCGACAC
>JBKJRA010000295.1:0-6086 GCA_046594975.1 Pyrinomonadaceae bacterium
TGTAGCCGCCGTTATTATTGCCGTTATTATAACCACCATTGTTATTGCCGTTATTCCAACCGCCGTTTCCACCATAGTGAGCAGAAGCAATGACCGGTAAACATAAAACCAGTAAGGAAAATGCCGAAATTGTTATAAAACCCTTTATCTTGTTCATTGTTTTCTCCCTATTCATAAATCTTGGGCAATGATGTGGCCATTGCTCACTATTATAGTGGCAAGGTGCGTGCCATTTCTCACGAACAAGGCAAAAAAAATGATAAAGCTTTGTATTTACATGGCTTTAGGCGAGGAAAATTTATATGTGCGAATATGTTAGATCTACCGTGACAGACGATATTGTCGCAAATCGTTGAGTCGATGTGGCAGATGGGTTAGTCGCTCATGCCTAATGCTTTTGCCGCGCATATGCGTCCGCCGCTCGCGACCTTACCGTTGAGAGCGTCGATCTTATCAACCGACGACATCAGGCGTGCCCGGAGTTTCACCATCGAGATGTTTGGCTCGTTTGCGATAACCAACGCTGCTACGCCTGAAACATAGGGCGTTGCCATCGACGTTCCCGAAGCCTCGCGGTAACCGTCATTAAGCCATGTTGAAAGAATGTCTTTGCCGGGAGCCGCGATATGAACAGTCTTGACGCCAAAGTTTGAAAAGCTCGCGAGTTGGTCGTTGCGGTCTAGGGCAGCGACGCTGATGACGTTGGGCAAGTCATAATTCGAAGGGTAATGTGGGCGGTTGTCATTGTTAGAGCCGTCGTTACCAGCTGCGGCGACGAACAGTATGCCTGCGTCACCGGCAGCACGGATAGTGTCTTCGAGAGCTTGCGACCTGGCCGTCGAGCCCCAGCTCGCGCTGATGATGCGGATATTAACCCCGTGTTTTTTGCGGTCAATGGCGTAGTTTATGGCTTCGATCGCATCTTCGGTCGTGCCTGAGCCTCCTCGACCTAGGAACTTGAGCGGCATTATCTTGACGTGCCAGTTGATACCCGCGATGCCCTCATCGTTGTCGCCTTCGGCCCCGATTATTCCCGCGCAGTGAGTTCCGTGGCCGTTATCGTCCATCGGGTCGGCGATCTTGTCGGTGCCGTTAAACCCATTGATATCGTTAAATGTGCCAAGCTCGTCGTCCGTGTACGCCGGGACGCTTTCGGGGCGGATCCACATGTTTTCCCGAAGATCGACATGTGTAAAATCGACACCGCTGTCGAGCACAGCGACGACAACATCCTGACTGCCTTTCGTTTTCGACCACGCTTTTAGGGCGTCAATGTCTGCACGCTGTTTGCCATTTTCCTGACCAAGATTGTTCAACGCCCACTGGTCACCAAACTGCGGATCGTTTGGTTGTGCTTCAGTCGGCTGATAATAAACACCGTTTTTCGTTAGATCTTTCTGGATCGGATCATCGAGCATTATCTGTAGATTAGGTTCGGCGTAAGCGACCGTATCACTCATTGCTGAGTATTGTGCGGCGACAGTTTTGGCATCTGCGTTATCGAGATCGTCGATGACCGATAGGCCGCCGACAGATTCGATCTCGTCGGTCAGTCTGTCGTTGTTGGCTGATGCAATGCGGCGGATCTGTTCAAGCGTAACGCCGGGTTTAAATCGCACGAGAACCTCAGCTGCGACATTTTTGTCGGCGCGAGTATTAGCTTTCAGCGTATCGCCACGTTTCTGCGTCACATCAGCGTCTATAGAAAGACCCGATCTCCATCGCCCGATCTGCCCCAAAACTGCAGCCATTGAGATCAAAACTACTGCGATGCCGACGTGTATCCAGATATTATTGCGATTCATAAAACTACTCCAAACTTATGACTCTATGACGTAATTCTTTCCCTCAAAGTTGTGTAGCCGCAACTGATATTTATCGGCACGGTATTCGTATGTGCTCCCCTCGGCACCGAGTTTGATCTGCCATCCGCTCGATATCATCTGAGCCGACATCTCGTCTGCGACCGGGCAGCCAAGCGCCATATCGGGAAAATCATGGTCTGAAAGGCTGAGTTCCCTGACCGCGGTCTCGTCTATATTTAAACGCGCCGCCAAGTCATTTTTTGCAGCTTCGACAGCAGTTTTGGGCGAAAAGTTCATATTCGATCCTTTGTTTTCAATCTTGATACCCTTACGATTTTAAGTCAACGAAAGTTCTGTTCGCCTCAATGATAAAATGTCTCTCATCACCGGTTTTGTAAGACAATGTAGGACAGAAAATGACACCACCTTACACATAACAGGCCCCAAACTGGCTGTATATAGCTCATTTCATTGTCTTTAGGCTTTGTCACCAAAACTGTCCCGCTGTCCCACTGTCCCAGCATTTTTTTTACAACATACTTTGCTTTCATGTAAGCTCAGTCCAAAGGATATTAGCATTTGTTGCGTAAATTATCAATGGTTTTATTTGTGCAACGACACCATCTATACTCGCTGTCGATTCGCAGTAAAATTGCGGGTGATCTCGACTATCGCGGGAACGATAAATGTCGCACAAGCGATTCCAAGAATAAGGCCGGTGATGAAACGCGATAGATGTGTGTTTTCCCAAATGCCGAAAATCGTCAGTGACCAATCGACCGTGATAGGGATGAGCGAGAGAAACAACCAGACGCGGGGGAGTGGTTCGATCTCGGTGATAATTCGCCACAGCGGATAGATCGCGAAACCAAAAAGCAATCCGAAATACACGCCGAAACACCGCGAGCAAACCCCGAAAGGTTCGCCTGCGACGTGAAACGAACGCTCCGAAATTTGGTGGCAGATAAAGCTAAAGAAATGATAGAGCGGCGAGGAGATCGCGATCAGGCCATTTGCCTTTGAGACCGGAGCCGCAATTATCGCTACAACCCATAAAACAATAATGGCCAAACCGATTATCCAGACCCGGAAAGCCTGCTTTTTCAGAGTAATGGCTGTATTTATAGGAATGTAATTCCCGGCTGGCTTAGTCATTCAAAAAATTTGACGGTCAATTCTTCGGAATAATTGATAAGTATAGCTGAGAATCGTAGTGAGTTAGTTTCAAATTTAGGAATCTGATCAGCCACGAATGCACGAATAAGAAAGAAATTTTGCGATTTGATCATAGTTTTCGTGAATTCGTGGCTAATATTTCTGCTTATATAATCCTTAAAATGGGATCCAATTCAAACTAGCCCACTACCCAAAACTGATAATTAGGAAAAAAACATTTGTTTTCAGTTATCACTTGTCAGCTATCAGTTTTCAGTTATTCCGGATAGTAAGGCTTTTTCAGTTTCGAGAATATGGCGTGTTGTCTGGATGACGGTGTCGGGATTGAGCGAGATCGAGTTGATGCCCCGCTTGACTAAAAACTCTGCAAATTCGGGATAATCAGAAGGAGCCTGACCGCAGATACCTATCTTTTTGCCCGCCCGTTTGGCAGCGTCGATAGCCATTGCGACCATTTTCTCCACGGCTCCGTTACGTTCATCAAAAAGGTGTGCGACCATTTCGGAGTCGCGGTCGAGACCTAAGGCGAGTTGGGTCAGGTCGTTTGAACCGATAGAGTAGCCATCGAAAATTTCTAGAAATTCGTCGGCAAAGACGACATTCGCCGGCAACTCGCACATTGCATAGATCTCCAGTTCGTTCTCGCCTTGTTTCAGGCCATGCTCGGCCATCAAGGCGATAACCTTTTTGCCCTCCTCGACGGTGCGGCAAAACGGGATCATCGGTTTGATGTTTGTCAGCCCCATATCCTCACGGGCACGGCAAAGCGCCAGACATTCGAGCCGGAAACCGGCTTTATACCGGTCGTCATAGTATCGCGACGCACCGCGAAAACCGATCATCGGATTTTCTTCGATCGGCTCAAATTCCTTGCCGCCTATCAGCATCGCGTATTCGTTTGATTTAAAATCGGACATTCGGACGACCACCGGTTTTGGATAAAATGCCGCCGCGATCCGTCCGACTCCCTCTGAAAGCGATCGGACGAAAAATTCTTTCGGATCTTCTTCCAATATCCGTCCGGCGATGGTCTCAATATCAGCTTTATTCTTAAGATTCGGGTAATTGACAAGAGCCATAGGGTGAATGCCTATGTGATTGTTGATGATAAACTCGAGTCTCGCGAGGCCGACGCCGTCGTTTGGCAAACGCGACACGGCAAATGCGTGGTCAGGATCGCCGACATTCATCATCACCTGCGTCCGTGGACGCTCTTTGTCGGTTATCTTTTGCTTTTCGATCTTAAAATCGATCTTTCCGTAATAAATATTGCCGACGTCGCCCTCAGCACAGCTCACGGTCACTTCGGAACCCGTACGGATCTTTTGAGTCGCATCGCCGG
This sequence comes from Pyrinomonadaceae bacterium, assembly GCA_046594975.1. Lineage (GTDB taxonomy): Bacteria > Acidobacteriota > Blastocatellia > Pyrinomonadales > Pyrinomonadaceae > OLB17. The sequence goes on from JBKJRA010000295.1 coordinate 4,324, forward strand.
TGCCGACGATGCAGGGAATGCCAAGCTCACGGCTGATGATCGCGCTGTGACACGTTCGTCCGCCGCGTTCGGTGACGATGGCGGATGCACGTTTCATTATCGGCTCCCAAGCAGGATCGGTCATTGATGTGACCAATATTTCGCCTTCCTGAAACGTGCGAAGTTTAGACGCATCAAGCATCACATGTGCCGGGCCGGAGCCGATCTTTTCACCGACGGCAACGCCGCTAGTGAGCGGAGCACCGTGATCGCCGGTCAGTTTGTATTTTTCTATGTAATTTGCGGTGTTTTGTGTGTGAACGGTTTCGGGACGCGCTTGCAAAATAAAAAGCTCGCCGGTGATGCCGTCTTTGGCCCATTCGATATCCATCGGCTGGCTCTTGCCGGCACGTTTCGAATAATGATCTTCGATCTTACATGCCCACGTCGCAAGCTGCAAAACCTCGAATCCGGCAAGGCAGAAACGGTTTCGCTGCGTCTCGACCACGTCCCGAACCTGCGTTCCAATACCGTTATCCGCGAAAACCATCTTGACCTCTTTGACACCCAGTTTGCGGGTCACGATCGGGCGGAAACCTAACTTTAACGTAGGCTTAAAGACGATCCATTCGTCTGGTGTCGCCATGCCCTGCACGACCGCCTCGCCGAGCCCCCAGGCTCCGTTGATAACCACCGCCTCGCGAAACCCGCTCTCTGTATCCAGCGTAAACATCACGCCTGAACACGCAATATCCGAACGTACCATCGGCTGGATGCCGATCGAAAGTGCAACCTCGAAATGGTCAAAATCCTTAGCTGTCCGATACGAGATAGCCCGGTCGGTCCAGAGTGATGCATAACATTCGTGGCAGGCTTCGATCAGGCGAGCCTCGCCCTGAACATTCAATATCGTGTCCTGCTGCCCCGCAAAGGATGCGTCCGGCAGATCTTCGGCGGTCGCCGACGAACGCACAGCTACCTCAAATGACTTTTTGCCTATTCGCTCTCCAAGTTCGGCATGAGCCTTTATTATGGCCGTCTCTACATCTTTCGGAAACGGCGTTTCGAGCATCAGCGAACGCGCGGCTGCACCGACACGGGCGAGTTCGTCCATGTCATTTACATCAAGCCCTTTGAGCAATTTTTGGAGCTTTTTGCGCAGACCGTCCGTCTCAAGCAACAGGTTGTAAGCATGGCTGGTCGTGGTAAATCCATCGACCGCACGTACGCCCTGCGTCGTTAATTCGCGAAAAAGCTCACCGAGACTCGAACACTTTCCGCCAACCAGAGCAACGTCATCCGCAGTTACTTCGTCAAGGTTTAGAACGTATGGCTTGATTTCGGACATAAAATAAACTACCTAGTATCTATCTCGAATCAATGCTTGTTGCATTAGCGCCAAAACACGCGGCATAAAAATCAACCAAATGATGATGATCATCGGTGAAAATTATGACGCGCGTTAGGTTCATCTCATTTGATGAGGCCACGCTAGACGGTGGCTACTTCGGCGGCCGGAGCAGTCGCGGCCGCGGCACGTCTTGCGAGTTCCTCTGCTGGCAGGTCGCCGCAATCAGCACGCAGATGCTTGAGCATATTGGGCTTGAGCGTTGCGAGCAGCTCTGCACGGGTCTTAACTTCGATAGGCTGTCTCATATAGATCTTACCCATTTTTGCGAGACGTTTTTCGGACAGCAACCCGGCAAACATGAGCAACGGATATGTAAAGTTTGGACCGTTCAACTTACGGAGCTTAAGGAGCCAAATACCGATCGAACCAAGCC
>JBKJRA010000225.1:0-13009 GCA_046594975.1 Pyrinomonadaceae bacterium
CCTTCGGATCGCGCCGACGAAAAGCTCAATTCGATAGTTCCCGAATCACCGACACAGCCTTACGACATTCGCGACATCGTGAATAACGTCGTTGATGAGAATTATTTTTTTGAGGTGCAGAAGCATTACGCACCGAATATCGTGATAGGTTTCGCACGGCTCGGCGGGCATTCCATCGGGATCGTGGCGAATCAACCGGCCTATCTCGCGGGCGTGCTCGACATCGACGCTTCGGTCAAAGCGGCGAGGTTTGTGCGGTTTTGCGATTGTTTCAACATCCCTTTGATCACATTTGAAGACGTCCCCGGCTTTCTGCCCGGCGTTAATCAAGAGCACCAAGGCATCATTCGCCACGGAGCCAAGCTGCTTTACGCATTCGCCGAAGCAACCGTGCCTAAGATCACTGTAATTACCCGAAAAGCTTACGGCGGAGCGTATTGTGTGATGGCTTCGAAACACATCAGGACGGACATTAACTTTGCATATCCGACAGCCGAGATCGCCGTTATGGGAGCCGAAGGAGCCGTCGGCGTCCTGCTAAAACGCGAGATCGCGGATAACGACGAGGCGTATCGAGTGGGTAAGGTCGCGGAGTTTACAGATAAGTTCGCAAACCCATATGTCGCCGCCGAACGCGGTTATATCGACGAGGTGATCGAGCCAAAATACACGCGGCCAAAGCTCATACGTGCATTGTCGCTGCTACAGAATAAACGCGATAATAACCCGCCTAAAAAACATGGGAATATACCGCTGTAAAGTCTGTAAAAAATATCTTGAAAGAAGATTTTTAGCCACGAATGCTCTAATAAAATCAAAGCCATTATTTGTGCATTCGTGGCTAAATTTTTCCTAGCTTCCTATAGTCAAACTTTGATGACATCGATAATACATACACGTCCGACATTTGCCCAGATAGATCTTGACGCATTGGCTTTTAATTTTCGGTCCACAAAACAATTTGTCGGCGATAGCGTTAAATATATGGCAGTGGTCAAGGCCAACGCTTACGGCCACGATGCCCCCAGATGTGCTGTGAAGCTGGAAGCCGAAGGCGTAGATTGGTTTGGTGTAGCGATGCCCGAGGAAGGTGTCGAGTTGCGGGAGGCAGGCATTACAAAACCTATTCTGTGTCTTGGGTCATTTTGGCCGGGACAGGAAGAGTTAATTGTTCATAATCGACTTACACCAGTTATTTATGATGAAAAAGTGGCACATGCTCTCCATAAATACGCTGTAGAAAAAGATCTTACCATCGATATTCACGTCAAGCTCGACACCGGTATGGGTCGAGTCGGCGTTCGATATGACAACGCTGAGGACTTTGCAGTTACACTCAAATCATTACAAAACCTAACTGTTACAGGCTTGATGACACACTTTGCATCCGCGGAGAATCCGAAGGAAAACGAATTCACTGGATTGCAGATCTCGAGATTCAACACCGCATGCGAGCAATTTCGCAATGTGGGCCATTCGCCCGAATGGATAGATCTTGCAAACTCGCCGGGAGCGATCACACACCCCGAATCGCGTGCTAACATGGTTCGGCTGGGCGGTGCCCTGTATGGTCTTTTGGACGATATCTTGCCTGTAAATACAACGGCTCCCGTCTTAAAATCCGTGCTATCGCTGCGTTCGCAAATCGCTCATATAAAATGTGTTCCTGCCGGCGAGAGCCTCGGTTACGGGCGGATGTTCACCACTCAGCGTGATTCGCTGATAGCTCTTGTGCCTGTCGGATATGCTGACGGCTATCCGCGAGCGTTGTCGAGTAACGGCAAGGTTATCGTAAAAAAACAATTTGTTCCCGTCGTTGGGCGCATCTCGATGGACTGGACGCTGATAGATGTTACCGACGTTTCAAATGCTGAGACTGGCGATGAGGTCATCCTGATCGGCAGCGATGGTGAATGCTCTATCTCAGCGGCTGATATTGCACAGGAAGTGGACACAATAGGTTATGAGATAACGTGCGGGATCAGCTCCCGTGTGATAAAAAAATACATAGATTAGACGTTTTACAATTCAACAAAGTGAGGAAATGACCGTATGAACTACCCCTTAAATCTTTCTTTTAAATTGCTGGCATTAGCCAGCCAGATCTATATTCGCGACGCAAGCGGCGATCTGGTCGGTTATGTCAAGCAAAAGATGTTCAAGTTGAAAGAGGACATAAATGTTTTCACCGACGAGACACAAACGCAGCAGCTTTATAACATTAAGGCTGACCGGGTTATCGATTTTTCGGCAAAATATCATTTTACTGATGCGCAAGGAAACGTGCTGGGGTCAATAAAAAGGCAGGGCATGAGGTCGATATGGAAGGCTAATTATGAAGTTTACGACGCAACCGACCAGCAGGTAATGAAAATCAACGAAGAAAGTGGCTGGGTCAAGGTTGTCGATGCATTGCTTGGCGAAATTCCGATACTCGGGATGTTTACAGGCTATTTCTTTAATCCGTCGTATATGGTTGCACGTATGGATGGTTCACCCGTCGCACGACTCAAAAAGCAGCCTGCGTTTTTTGAAGGTGCTTTTCAATTGGAGCCTCTAGTACAAATCTCGGACCAGGAAGAGCCCCGTCTCCTCTTGAGCGTCCTGATGATGACGCTGCTTGAACGTATGAGAGGTTAAATCCTTTCGGAGAGTGACAGCAAAACCAATGAAGACTTTGACCTTATTCGAGTGGAAACGATTTTTCATCCGCCTGTATGAACGGTCGATAGACGCAGACATTTTCAGCCGGGCGGCACAGGTCGCCTTTTATTTCTCGTTTGCGCTGTTCCCTCTTCTTTATTTTTTGGTCAGTCTTTTTGGCATCATTCTCGAATCTTCGGACGGGCTTCGCAATGAACTTTTCTCATATTTGCACCAAATAATGCCGCTTTCGGTTTTCGAACTAGTGCGAAAAACCATCGACGAGATCGTCGCAAACAGCACCGGCGGTAAGGCAACACTAGGATTGATCGTGGCTCTGTGGTCGGCATCCGCAGGTGTCGATGCCATTCGCAGTGCGTTAAATGCGATATACGAACTCAAAGAAACGCGGAATTGGTTTCTAAACAAACTACAATCCCTCTTCTTTACCTTTGTCGTTACGCTCCTCGCAATGTTAGTTTTGGTAACAGTATTCTACGGCTGGGAACTGGTGCAATATGGCCTCGACCATCTGGGCGGCTTAAGGATCACCTCTCCATTGATCTTAGTATCGATCCAATGGATTTCGACACTGCTGGTGATGTTGTTTGCCTGCGAGATCATTTATAATATGTTGCCCGATTTCAAAAAATTTCGCTGGATTTGGGTTACTTGGGGCTCAATCACAGCGATCGTCCTCTGGATCGTGCTGACGTCAGGGTTTCGGACTTACTTGGGGTATTTTAATTCGTATAATAAAACCTACGGGTCCCTCGGTGCGGTGATTATTATGATGCTGTGGCTATATTTAACGGCGACTGCTCTAATGATAGGCGGCGCGATAAACGCGGCGCTTGCCGAGTTGCATGATCAGACTGTCGAGCAAGCTCTAAACGAAAATCATGGAGATTAAGGTCGGCGATAAGTTTTCTAATGAGAGAAAAGTAACGGATGGCTTGATCCGTGCATTTGCCGATGTTTCGGGTGATCATAACCCTATACATCTTGACGAAGAGTTTGCTAAAACGACACGATTTGGACGGCGTATCGCTCACGGAATGTTGAGCGGCGCTTTTATTTCGGCAGTTTTAGGATATGAGTTTGGGACTCGAAAGATCGTCTATTTGTCGCAAACAATGCGGTTTATTGCTCCGGTTTTTATTGATGATACGATCACAACTACCGGGACCGTGACGGGCATTCGCCAAGAAAAAGGTATCGTAACGTTAGAAACCGTCTGCACAAATCAGGATGGCGAGGTGACCCTAAAAGGCGAAGCTATGGTGATGGTCTTGCCTTGAGAAAAATATTAAATTATGTCGTTAATGCTGCAAGAGATAGCCGAACAACCTGCCGTTTTAGAGCGGACGCTGCTCGCGGAGCGAAACAAATACGCACGTCTTGGTGCATTTCTGCGAAAAAAGGACATCGACCTAATCGTGATAGTCGCACGCGGGAGTTCGGACAACGCTTCGCTGTTTGGACGGTATTTGCTAGAGGTAACCTCAGGTATTCCGGTCTCACTCGCGGCTCCCGCGGTCTATACGCTCTACAACGCCAAGGTAGATCTTAGCCGCTCTCTGGTGATCGGCGTGTCGCAATCCGGTGAGGGTTCGGACATCAATCAGGTGCTGGAGAGCGCGAAAGCGTCGGGCGCATATACGCTGGGGATAACAAATGAAGCAGATTCGACAATGGCGAAAATCGCCGACGAAGCTCTTTTGATCCATGCAGGACGTGAAAAATCAGTCGCCGCGACTAAGACCTACACAGGTCAAATGCTGCATTTTTATATGCTTGCCCGCGAATTGTCAGACAATAAACTGGAATTTGAACGAATTCCGGAATACACGTCGCAGGCATTAGAACTACTGCCGGACGTGAAGAGCATTATCCAACGTTATGTTTTTATGGAAAATTGCGTCGTGGTCGGACGCGGGATGAACTATGGCAATGCTTATGAGCTGGCTTTGAAACTGATGGAAACTTGCTACGTCGTGGCAGAGCGTTTTTCTACTGCGGATTTCTTTCACGGACCGCTCGCGATCGTCGAACGCCGGTTCCCTGTCGTGCTTTTCGGCCCGACCGGTGTAACGAAAAAAAGCAGCGTCGAGTTGCTCGACAGGCTGCATGAGTTAAACGCCGACTGTCTCGCGATCACAAACGACGGTGAAATTACAAAACTTGCCCCAAACAGCCTCGGGCTGCCGGCGGACATCGACGAATTCCTCTCGCCGATACCATTCATCGTTCCGGCACAGCTATTTGCGGCTCTGCTATCTGAAGCAAAAGGCATCAACCCTGACGCTCCGCGGTCGCTCTCAAAAGTCACTAAGACGATCTGACAATGAGCCTGAAACTTGCAAAATGGTTTTTTTTGATGCTGATCGTATCTTTACCCTTGGTCCGGCCGTTTAATTTATTTCTTTTTGACCTACAGGTTCCCTACACCGATCTGATCTTCCTTGCTGCTTTTGGATTTTGGGTTCTTGCGGTAATTCTAAAACAGACGCCGATCCGGTTTGATCGGCTGTTTATTTTTGTCGGTGTGTACGCTCTTACATTTACGATCTCAACAGTGTTCTCTGTAGATCAACCGACCAGTTTTCATAAATTGCTTGGCGAGTATTACCTGTTCGCGTTGTGTTTCCTGACGTTCAATTTGGTTCAAGACATCTCGTTTTTAAAACATGTGACGATAGGGTGGCTGATTGGGACTGGATTGACAATACTCGCATCGGCCGCCGGTTTTGCTCTGTTTTATATAGGCCACAAAACTCAAGCGAGCAACTATTTTCTCTCACATTTTGGCAGTCTGCCATATGGTAATTATCCGCGGATCCATGCCCTATTTGCTAACGCGAATATGTTATGCAATTTTCTGAACGTGAGCATTATGCTGACGATCCTTGCCGCAAAACTTGGCTGGATCAAGCGAAAGACGGCGATAATTATTGGCTTTGGCATTATGTTTTCGGCAGTTTTCTCGATATCTCCTGGTCTGGGCGGCATCGCATTGAGCGTCGGACTGTGGTTTTGGGCTGTATTTTCTGCAGCATCGAAAAGAACATTAGCTGTCACAGTTTTGGCGTGCGGAGCGATCTTAGCGGCGGGAGCTTTTGCTACGACGCTTATCTCACCTGATACTGCCAATACCTCGCAAGAGATCCCTCTACCGTTTATCGAGAGAAAGTTTGAGCCTTCGGTGCGGGTGCTGGTGTGGGAAAACGCCATTGAGACGATCCGTCAACATCCTCTGCTCGGCATAGGGACGGGAGTTGACGTCGTAAGCGTGCAATATGAAGTGCTTTCCGGCGATAAGCAGATGCTGCACGATGCCCATAATATGTGGCTCAATATTTTTGCTCAAACCGGACTGTTGGGCCTCGCCGCACTCTTGTTATTGTGCAGTTATCTGATAAAAGTATGTCCATTTCGGCTCGCGGACAATAGCAATAAGCAATATATATGTGTCGTCTTATCGCTGGCGTTTGCGGGAGCTTTTTTGTATCAGGGCCTCAATGGTTCATACGAGGACGCACGGCATTTGTGGGTGTTGATAGGACTGATCGTTGCAAGCTCTAGCTTTTCAGAAAACGATATTTTACCAGCGTCCACAGAGCTTTGACACCGTCTTTCCATTTGATCTTTTTGCCTTCGAGAGTAGTTCGTGGGCGATATGAAATAGGCACTTCCAGTATCTTAAAACCTGCTCTCGCAAACTGAGCGGTTATTTCCGGCTCGATCTCGAACCGGTTAGCTTTGAGACGGAGTTTGTCGGCTGCCTCTCTTGTGAAGACCTTATACGCCGTCTCCATATCGGTCAACTGAGTGCGAAATAAGAGGTTTGTCGTACACGTAAGAAAGTAATTTGCGAGCAGACGGATACGCGGAACTTTGTTTTCTTTCAGAAATCGCGAGCCGTAAACGACTGACGTTTTGCCGTCTAAAATTGGCTGGATCAAGTTGCAGAATTCGTTCGGATCTAATTCGAGATCGGCATCTTGGATTAGAATAATATCACCTTTTATCATTGTCAGGCCGATACGGACGGCGGCTCCTTTGCCAATGTTTACGGGCGTTAGATAAGTATTTGTCACCTTTGCACGGCTTAATTCGAGTGCTTCGACAGTGCCGTCGGTCGAGCCGTCATCAACGACAATTATCTCTTTTTCGATTGACAGGGTGACGTTTGAGACTTTCTCGATGACCTCGGAGATCGTAGAGCTTTCGTTATAGACAGGGATGATGACCGAGAGAAGTTTGTAGGGATTCGACATCGCTTCTCTGGGTTATTTTAATGAGTTGAGTAGTGCCTCGCGCATAGCACCGGCAGTTCGCCAGCGCGAATCGACGTGTTTTGCAAGTGCTGTTTCGACGACGGCCGCGACGTTTGGCGGCACATTTGGCATACGCGATAAGATAGGAATTATCGGCTTTTCGAAGATGGCCTTGACCGTCTCTGCAATACCCGCTTTAGGGCCGATGTCGAGAGCATGAGCACCCGTTAACAGGCTGTAAGCGGTCATGCCGACAGCGTAAATATCGGATGGCGGTCGCACGTCTTTGAAATCACGCACCTGCTCCGGCGGCATATAAGCGATAGTTCCGGCGACATCGCCAACCATTGTCACGCCGCTCATACCTGTCTCCTTGAAGCTCTTTGATAAGCCAAAATCAGTGAGTTTTGCGGTCGAAGTGGGAAACTCTCCTTCGATCAGGATATTTTGCTCCTTAATGTCACGGTGGACGAAGCCCTGTTGGTGAGCAAAATCAAGTGCCGAAAGCGTCTGCTCGATTATCCTCGCCATCTCTTTATAATCGACCTTCCCGCCGCGATGTTTGGCAAGACGCGATGCGTCCATACCGACTACAAATTCTGTGACAAGATATACGAGTCCGTTATGACGGCCGTTTTCGACGTACTCGACAATGTAAGGATGCTTGAGCGACGACGCAACCTCGATCTCGCGAAGAAAACGCTTTAAGGATTGCTCACTTACGGCAACTTCTGGCAGCAAGGTTTTTATCGCGACTGCGCGACCATCCGATTCGGAGCGAGCGAGCATCACGCTGCCCATTCCGCCCTGGCCGATGACACGGATCATCTGATAACCGGGTATGGGCTGCGGATTCTTTTTCAATTTTTCGCGACAATCGTCGCAGATAAACGAAAGGCGAGCGTCAGGATGATTGGCCTCGACCGTCGCCGAAATACTGCAGTTCAAGCATTTCACGCTAACCAGCGACGGGTGCGTGACAGCCATGCTGATCTCATCGCCATATTCCTCAATGCCGGTCGAAACCTCGACCTCCAGAACGGTCTCGCCGCCTTGGATACGGTCACCGCTTTTGAGATAGGCAGTATCGACACGCATCCCGTTGACGAATGTGCCATTGGTCGATCCGAGGTCACGGATAAATGCCTGCGGTGGAGCGATCTCAAGGATGCAGTGATGACGCGAGAAAAAACGGTCGTGCGGCAAACAAAATTGCGCATCTTCGCTACGGCCGATCATAAACGTATCGTGCTGATCGAATGTAAATGCTCGTCCAGTCTGCGGTCCCGCGACGACGTTGAGGCTAACTCGCATTGATAAATTATAAAAGACTCGAGACTATCTGGCTATTATGGCAACAATTATGATAGCGAGAGCCGATAAAAAGGAGAATATTCCCAGCACCATACCACCGATCGCTAGGCCGCGACCGCCATATTGCTGTGGATTGCTTTCAGCGTTTCTCATCCCCAGAAAACCCAAGATCGCTGCGGGCAAGCCGAGCCATATACCGCCATAGCAGCATATCAGTATAAGACTGAGAATACCCAGCACCAAAGATATAATGGGCAATGTTTGGTCGAGTGACGGGGTAAAACCAGGTGACCTGTATGGCTGATTTTGCAAATTTTGCTGCGGCGGCTGCCAGTGTCCGACCGGAGCCGCCGGCGGTGTTTGCGGCCAGTTTGCAGGGTTAGTTACGCGGGCATCGTTCATCACCATTGTCGGTGGCGAATCGTCGATGTATCGTGCTGGGGGCGGTTCGCTGGTAAAACCGGTCAACAACTCGCCGTCCTCAAGGCAAAAATTGAGATTATTGTCGTTATATGTTTGATGACATTTAGGACATTGCTTCATATTTTCCTACAGGGAAGCTATTTTCTGATCTCAAAATCTTTGAATGCAACCGTCACGCCGCCGCCTGAGTAGATGCCGACGACGCCACTGGCAACACCATAAACATTGGTGATCGAGTTGACCTTAGTTCCATTAATATAAATATCTATCGAGCCGGTTTTATCACGGACCTCAAGCGTATTGTATTCTGAGCCGTCATTTATGAGGTCGGATTTCGTCCATTTGATAATTTCATCCTCCTTGTGAGGCGTGTGATGAACGACGCGATACCGCTGCTTTTCGGAATCGATCAGCAGAGCATAACCCTGCTTGAGAGCTGCGGCCGAATCGCTGTGAAAAATCAGCCCAAAGCCCATAGTGGTGTCAGCACTCTCTACATTTCTGACTGAGATACGGCTATCGGCATTGACCGACATTTCGGCTGGAAGACCTGCAAGTGCAAAGTAATCGGTCTTTTTCTTTGCCGTCATATAAAGCTCGCCGTCCTTGAATTCCGTCATGCCAAATGACTGATCTTTCGACACCCATTTTTGCAGATCGAGTTTGTTAATGCTTGTCCGGTCGCTCGTCGAATTCGAGTTCGTATTGGAATTTGAATTCAGTTTGTTAGGAGGCGTAGCTTTGGAATTAATCGTGTTGGTATTTTCGTTAGTGTCCATCTGCGAGCCAACGTATATCAATCCGGCAAATCCGCCCCCGCACATCAGCACTAATGCTCCCAAGATCAAAAGCACCCAGATCCACGTTTTCGAAGATTTCTTAGGTGGCTGTGCGTATTGCTGCGGAGCCGTATTCCACTGGGGCTGCATACCCGGCTGACTAGGCACGCTCTGCTGAGGCTGCGTCTGACGTGGCGGGTCGATAAACGCGGTTGGCGGCGGTTGTGAAGATGCTTGTGTAAGCACCGAACCGTCCTCAAGGCAGAAGTTTAGGCTTTCATCCGTGTAGGTCTTTTGGCAACGTGGACAGATCTTCATACGATTTACCTTTACTAAAATATCCGGTCAGGAATTCAAATTATTATAACCATAAGCCGCAAAAAACGCGACTTTACTATCTATCTCAACGGTCCCAGTGTCCCAAAACTGTCCCAACCTATTTGGGACAATCTAAATCATTGATTTTGCTGAGTTTAAGTTGTTGTCCCGCTGTCCCAACTGTCCCAGCATTTTTTCAAGGATTTGTGTCGTTGTGTCGTCCTAAAAAAAGTTGACACATTTAAGTGATAATCCTGGTAAAGGTTTGCACTTTGATGTTAGTCCTGTCCAAGGTTTACAGATGCTCCTTTTTAGTCTCGTTTTTCTGCAATTTCTCTCTCAGGCCGAGGCCTGAGAGAGAAAGTTGTTGGCTGAATAGTAGTTCTTCCAGCGTTTCTTAAGTGGCCCGCGTGAGGCGTGTGCCTCGGCGGGCGTGAGCATATCGATCGACAGATGCGGTCTCAGGTGGTTGTAGATGCTGACCGCCTGTGTCACTTGTCTTTCGGCCTCTGAAAAAGAGACAAAGCTCTTGGCGAGCAGTTCCTGTTTCAGTATCCCGTTGACCCTCTCGGCGATGGCATTCTCAAGCGGATCGCTCCGCTCGGTCATGCTGACTCGGATCTTACTTCCGATCAACTTCATGTATTCGCTGCTGTAATACTGCAGCCCGCGATCCGAATGATGTATCAGGCCGTCTCTTTCGGGATTGTTTCTCAAAGCCATCCTCAGTGCCGATGCAGGCCCTCTGGCCGAAAGGTCTCTGTTCAGATGATACCCGACTATCTTTCTCGAATACGCATCCGTTATCAGGCTTAGGTATGCGAACCCTTCTTTGACCCGGATATACGTGATGTCGCTCACCCACAACTGATTGCTCTGCGACGGCGTAAAGCCCTGTGCCAGATTAGGGTACTTCTGCTTCCAAAAGGCTGAAAACGTTGTCCTAGGGCCTCTCCGCTTTCTCCTTCGGACCAGCATCGAATGATCTCTGAGCAGTTCGTACAATGCATCCCTGCCCATCTCTACCTCATGCTCCCGTGTAAACGGCTCCAGCATGTGGTGCAGCTTTCTTACTCCTACCCGCTTCTGGGCCGTTCGGATCTTTATTACTTCCTGTATAACTAACTCCGCTCCGATGGCTCTCTCTTCCACCCTTCGCTTTTGTTTGTAATAGGCCTGTCTCGTATAGCCAAGCAGCCGGCAAAGCACTTTCAGGCTTCGTCCCTTGCCGTTCTCTTCCACAGTCATCGCTGCCCGGCTCCACGTTTTTTTCGGATGTCGATCCCCATCTGATCCTCTGCTATGTCGATCATCGCGTTCAAAAGCTTGTTATACAGCCGAGCCTCCTCTAACTCCTTCCGAAGCTGCCTCACGTCCGCCGTCTGCTCCGAGTCCTTTACCACCAACGCTCGCCGGGTCTTCCACTTTGCCTCTTCCTCAGGCCCCTTCAACCTCTCACATTCCTTCACCCAACGGTGTATCGTCCGAAAGTTGACCCCGTGCTTCCTCTCCATCTCCCGCAACGTCACCCCTCCAGCTATATACTCTGCAACCACTTCCTCTTTCTTACTTTCTTGTCCCATCTTGTCTACATTCTATCTGTAAACCTATTTCAGGACGAGACATACTTTGTAATACAAACCCCGCGTCACTGAAAAAAGCATCCATTTTTGTTTTGTCAAAGAACCTGTGGGATATTTACTCACCGCTAGTCTAGCTTATCACGATGTGCTATTGCTAGTCAATCTTTTAATCTGTGCAACGCTCGTATAGGTGAATTCAAGTAGTAATTACTCGATTTGGCGTGGCCATTTTTGGCTTCTGGGTAGGAATGTGAACACAACGCAGTTTGAGATATATTTCAAGGGTCCATTCCTTGCATATATATCTGGTAGCTGCGATATTACCGACCTGGCAGACGGCGTCTTACCTCATTGCAAAGTCAATCCGCAGCGTCCGCAGAATTTTATGTGGGCGGGGTAGGCTCCGCCGCAGCGTCGGCAGAGTCGTTCGGCTTGGGGCGGAACGGAGTGCGGATTATTGTTTGTGGATTGCGGAGTGAAAGAAGCCGGAGAAGGAGAACTGACCCGGTCGCTACTGCTCCCAGTACTGAAGGGAGGGGCGCTAATTGAAAAGCCGCAGCGTCCGCAGAAACGTGAGTTTTCCGGCAATTGATTAGCACATCTTGGGCATGGATATGTTTCGGTTGCTCCACCTTGAGTGATCTGTGTGAAAGATCCGCTGCCGCAGCGGCCACAAAATCGAACGCCGTCGGCATAACGCGAACCGCAATTGCTGCAAGCGACGATGCCCGGCATAACACTCGATGGTTGAGCTCCGCTGCTGCCTGATCCTTGTGACGGCGAAGGTTGGCTCGATGTGCCGTGAAAGGATCGAAGTTGTGCCTGGATTACCTGTTCGTTTGCCCCCGAACGGATCTCTATCACGCGTTCGTCGTCTTTCTCACCCGCCCTGGAAACACGCAATATATGCTGGCCGGCTGGGATGTCCGTCAGTACGACGCGGCCTGAGCTGCCAATACTTCCCTTTCGCTCGTCATTGACATAGACCTCAGCATTGACCGGAGCGAGGACGACAAGACGCGACACGCCAAATCGTTTTTTTTCGTCAACATCTTCAGCAGCGGTTTCAAGATCGGCGATCCACTCCGCGACGGAATTTGGCCGAAGGTTTGGGTCGATCTCAAGCGCGTGCATTATGACTCGATCGACATCTGCCGGAATATCGGAGCGGAGCGACGACAGCGGCGGCGGCTTATTCATTATTTTCTGCATGATAAGCTGCATCATATCGCCGGAAAATGGCGTTTTGCCGCCCAGCATCAGATACGCGATGGTGCCGAGAGCGTAGAGGTCAGCACGTTTATCGACGCCCATTTCCGGCTGCATCTGCTCCGGCGACATATATTCCGGCGTGCCGATAATGCCGCGTGAGGAGGGCGTCGCATTTGAACTGGTGTCGGTGACGGTCTGATTTACGATCTTAGCGAGACCGAAATCGCCAACCTTTACAAAGCCGTCACCGCCTTTGCCCTTTTGCATGATGAAGATATTCGCAGGCTTGAGGTCACGGTGGAGAATATTGAGATCGTGTGCAGCATCGACACCATCCGCGATCTGCCTGAGCAACCGAACGGCACGTTTTACCGGCAGAGTTCCCTCTCGACGGAGCAGTTTATGAAGCGTCTCGCCCTCGACGTATTCCATCACGAGATAGAAAACGCCGTCTGCG
>JBKJRA010000275.1:0-2622 GCA_046594975.1 Pyrinomonadaceae bacterium
TTAACAATTTCGCTTATCTCAGGCGAACGCAGGGAGATTCGCACGAAGCGGAAATGCTTTTCCGCGAAACGCTGGACATCGTCCCGAATCTAACAGCCGACGAACAGTTGGCAGTGGCGACTACACGCAGCACCCTTGCCTCAACCATCCGCGATCAAGGCAGATTTGACGAGGCCCTATCGATGGCTCAACTTGCGGTAAACGAAAATATTTCCCGCAGTGGAACCGATGCCCCAACATATGCATTTGCTCTCAATATACTTGGCGGTTTTCAAAGTGAAAAAGGTGACTACGCACAAGCCGACGCAACCCTGGCCTCTGCCGAGGCGATCATCCGAAAGTTTATGTCTCCAGCTAACTTATGGCTTGGGGATAATCAAAGAAATCAGGCGATCTCATTTTATGGCCAGGGGAAATTTGCCCAAGCTATCGAAAAGGCGGATGTCGCCGCAAAGCTGTATGAGGAAAATTTTGGCAAACACTATGACCATTATCCGACCGTATTGATCTATAAGGGGCTAAGTCTTGCGAAGTCGGGCAAGTTGAAAGAAGGCGAAGCTCTGCTGCTCCAAGCCGCCGAGATCCGTAACGAAACACTTCCTGCAGAACATTATTGGGTCGCGGCAGCAAATAGTGCCCTCGGCGAATGCCTCACGATGGAAAGGCAATACCCCGAGGCAGAAGATCTGCTGCGAAAAAGTTTTGATAGTTTAAAAATTTCTCAGGAACCAAACAATCCGTTGCTTGAATTAGCCCGGATGAGGCTAATCTCACTTTACGATTTAATGGGTAAGCCGGATCTCTCGGATCAGTTACGCAGATGATCCAACAGACCCAAGCATTGTTCCGGCGACTGCCCTATCAATCGCAGAATGCCTGTGATTAAATAATAAAATGACTAACACTCTTAAAAAAGCCGATCCGTGCGTAATGGTGATCTTTGGCGCCACAGGAGACCTGACCAAACGAAAGCTCTTCCCAGCACTCTATAACCTCGCCAAGGGTGATTTTCTGCCGCACACATTTGCGATCATCGGCGTCGGACGACAGGAGATGACCTCTGAGGAGTTTCGTGCTCAGATGGTGGCAAACCTGAAAGAATTCATCCCCGGCGGGCCTGAGGAAAAACTACTGAAGTGGTTCGAAGAGCGGATATATTACACGGGCGGAGATTTTGACGATGATAAAAAGCTTTTCGGCGATCTGAAAGATCTGATCGGCAAGATCACAACGAAACACCAGATACCGGACAATTATTTTTATTATCTCGCAACACCGCCCACACTATTTGCGAATGTAACGCACAAGATCGTCAAAAATGGCCTTGGAAAAGAAGATGCTGATAGCAGCAATTGGCGTCGGTTCATTTACGAAAAACCGTTTGGCCGCGATCTCGAATCTGCAAAACAGTTAAACGAAGACCTTCTCAAAACAATAAAGGAAAGGCAGATCTATCGCATCGACCATTATCTTGGCAAAGAGACCGTCCAAAATATATTGGTATTTCGCTTTGGCAACAGCATTTTTGAACCGATATGGAACCGCAACTTTATCGACCATGTTCAGATCACTGTCGCCGAGAGCTTAGGCGTTGAGCAGCGGGGCGGCTATTACGACTCTGCCGGAGCGTTGCGGGACATGATCCCAAATCACATCCTACAACTCGTGACGCTTACAGCTATGGAGCCGCCGGTTTCGTTTGAGCCTGATTCGGTTCGTGACGAGCAAGCAAAGATACTGCAATCTATACAGCCATTTTCGCCTGAGGATGTGCTGCAACATGCAGTGCGGGGACAATATGGCGAAGGCGAGATCGACGGCAAAAAGGTCGCCGCTTACCGCAGTGAGCCAATGATCGCACCGCACTCAAACACAGAGACATTCGCCGCATTCAAACTGTGTCTCGATAACTGGCGTTGGGCAGACGTGCCGTTTTACATTCGCACTGGCAAACGAATGGCCGCACGGCACTCGAGCATTGTTATACAGTTCAAACAGGCACCGTTCACTCTATTTCGCGACACGTCCGTCGAAAAGTTAAGAACAAATCGCCTCGTGATCCATATCCAACCTGACGAAGGCATCACGCTACATTTCGGAGCAAAAATACCGGGCCCGATCGTCAATGTCGGCCCTGTGGATATGGACTTTAATTACCAGGAACATTTCGGCGAACAGGTCAGTACCGGCTACGAACGGCTGCTCTTTGACTGCATGATCGGCGACGCAACGCTCTTTCAACGTGCGGACATGGTCGAAGCCGGCTGGAAGATCGTCACGCCTGTTTTAGATGTGTGGAATGCTCTACCAGCACGCAATTTTCCAAATTACGCGTCGGGTTCCTGGGGGCCAAAAGAATCTGACCAACTCCTCGAATCCGACGGCCGAGCCTGGAAAAATCTCATCGATTAAAAAAAGAGCGGCTTTTGAAAGCCGCTCTAAAACCACGACCAATGAATACTTTTTTTCAAGGTTCGGGTACAAGGTCAATATCAATAAGGTTGTCATTAACCTGCAATAAACGCGGGGCAAAGACAAATCGTCTCGACGCGACTCGGAGAATATAGGGCTTGCCCGCCTCGACGTCTATAAAACGATAGGCTCCCGAGGGGCCGGTCGGCA
>JBKJRA010000239.1:0-3526 GCA_046594975.1 Pyrinomonadaceae bacterium
GTACATTGATTCGAGCAGGACCTCTTCGAGGATCATCATCAGGCCGCGGGCACCAACCTTGCGTTTGTAGGCTTGCTCGGCGACGGCGGCGACGGCTCCGTCGGTGAATTTGAGGCCGATATTGTCAAACTCAAACTTCTTTTGATACTGCTTGATGAGGGCGTTTTTCGGCTTGGTCAAGATCTCGATCAAGGCGGCTTCGTCCAGCTCCGTCAAAGTCGCAATGACCGGAATGCGGCCGACGAATTCGGGTATCAGGCCGTAGTGGATCAGATCCTCGGGCTCGAGTTTCATGATCGATTCGTTATGACGCTGTTTATTGGTCTTGACGTCCGCCTGGAAACCGAGGGATTTGTTACGAAAACGCTTTTCGACGACCTTTTCGAGACCGATAAAGGCTCCGCCGCAGATGAACAGGATGTTGGTCGTGTCGAGCTGCTGAAAATCCTGCTGCGGATGCTTACGTCCGCCGCCGGTCGGGATGTTTGCGGTCGTGCCCTCTAGAATTTTGAGCAGAGCCTGCTGGACGCCTTCGCCGGACACATCACGCGTGATCGAGGGATTGTCGTCCTTGCGGCAGATCTTGTCGATCTCGTCGATATAGATAATTCCCTGCTGCGCTTTTTCGAGATCGCCGCCCGCCGCTTGGACAAGCCGTAGCAGGATATTTTCGACATCTTCGCCGACGTAGCCGGCCTCGGTCAAACTGGTCGCATCGACGATGCAGAAAGGCACGCTCAGTTGACGCGCGAGCGTCTGTGCGAGCAATGTTTTGCCCGTTCCGGTCGGGCCGATGAGCAGAATATTTGATTTTTGCAGCTCGATCTCGCTCTTGCGTTTGGAGGCTTCGAGGCGTTTGTAATGCTGATAGACAGCGACTGAGAGCCGCTTTTTCGATTCGTCCTGACCGATGACGTATTCGTCAAGATAGCCTTTGATCTCGGCAGGCTTAGGCAGATTTGTCCGCGTCGCGACCGTAGCCGTCTGCTCATCGTCATTGATGATCTCATTGCAGATATCAATGCATTCGTTACAGACATACACGCCCGGGCCCGCGATCAGCTTGCGAACATCATTCTGCGATTTACCGCAAAATGAACAAGCGAGAAGTTCTTCTGGTCTGCGAAATTGGCTCATAAGATCAGTCGGCGGTTGGCAGTTGCGGTAAGCAGTCGGCAATTTACTGCCAACGGCCTTCCGCCGCTGCCTACTTCCTATTTGTCCCTGTGTTCAATAACTTCGTCGATCAGCCCGTATTCTTTGGCCTGGATCGGCGAGAGGATGCGGTCCCGTTCGACGTCTTTTTCGACCTGCTCAAACGACTGGCCGCTGTGATTTGCGATGATCCGCGAGGTCATTTCACGCATACGCAAGATCTCTTCGGCCATGATGCGAACGTCCGTCGCCTGTCCCGAAGCACCGCCGGAAGGCTGATGGATCAGCACGCGTGCGTGCGGCAGGGCAAAGCGTTTGCCCGGCGTTCCCGCCGTAAGCAACAGAGCTGCCATCGATGCACACTGGCCGACGCAGATGGTCGTCACGTCGTTTTTGATGAACTGCATCGTGTCGTAGATCGCCATACCAGCCGTGATCGAACCGCCGGGGCTATTGATGTATAGGTTGATGTCGCGTTCGGGGTCCTCGGCCTCGAGGAACAGAAGCTGTGCGACCAGCAGATTAGCGATCTGGTCGTCGACCGGCGTACCGATAAAGATAATGCTGTCTTTTAAGAGTCTCGAGTAGATGTCAAAAGCACGTTCGCCACGCGACGTCTGCTCGACCACCATTGGAACTAATGCCATATATTTTCTCTCTAATGCTGAATAATAATTACTTTAGACGATACTTGAATTAAAAGGTGATAAGTTGTTGAAAATAATGGATAAGCCAAACTTGAAAACTGATTTTACAACTTTTCACATAAAAATCAAGCCTTAACTTTTCTTCGCAGCTTTTTTCTTAGCCGGTTTCTTAGGCTTTTCTTCGGCTACTGCCGCAGCTTCATCGATCCACTCACCCTTTGTAACTTTCGCCGACGACATAACAGCCTCGATAGTTTTGCGGGTTTTCAGATTATTTTGTATGTTATCGACGCCGCCGCCCTGTTTTTCGAGCGAATCACGAATTTCCTTTGGCGTCGTGCGGTAATATTCCGCCATTTTGACGATCTCTTCTTCGACTTCAGATTCAGGAACCTCGACCTTTTCAGCCTCAGCGATCTTATCAAGCAGCATCGCACCCGAAACGTCGCGGGTCGCCTGACCCTTCATATTTTCATATGCCATCTGGATAAAACTCGGATCGATCTGGTTTAGATCGGCACCACGCTGCTGCATATCCTGGGCGAAATTGTTTAAAAGGTTCCGGGCTTGGTTTTCGATCAATACATTAGGAACCTCAAATGCATTGTCATCGATCAGTTTTGCGATCGCTTCGTTTCGGACACGGGCATCGGCGTCAGCCTGGGAGACTTTTTCGAGATCGGCTCGCAGGCGCTTTTTCAGGTCCGCAAGAGATTTGTACCCCTCGTCGAGGCTCTTAGCCCACGCATCATCGGCCTTTGGCACTTCCATCGTGCCGACAGATTTGATCTGAGCTTTGTAATGGACAGTCTTACCTGCAAGTGCCTCCGAAGAAAATTCCGCTGGATAGGTAACCGTAAATGCTTTTTCCTCGTCCGCTTTCACACCGATTAGATTTTCAGTAAAAGATGTCTCGATATGCTCCCCACCGAGCTCGACTTCGAGGTCTTCGGCTTTGATCGGTTCTGCGTCAGGAGCATCTTCGAAACGGCCTTCGAGATCGGCAATTACGGTGTCGCCTAGTTTAGATTTGCGTCCCTCTATAGGTATCAACGCTGCTTCTTTTTGCAGACGCTCGGTGATGAGATTTTCAATTTCGGCGTCATCGACAGGTTTTACGCGGCGGGTAACGGCGATGCCTTTGTATTTTGGCTCTGCGATCTCGGGCATTACTTCGACGTGAGCGTGGAGCTTGATCGAAGTCGAGCCGTTGACGACAATTTTGTCAGGATCATCAAGGTGTAAGTCCGGCTCGGTCAAGGGATGCAGTTTATGCTCATCAATGGCTGCCGTAACAGCCGCCGGAACGACCTCTTGCAGCACATCGCCCTTGATCTCTTCCTTAAAACGCATACGCACAATGTCTAGAGGTGCATAGCCCTTACGAAACCCGGGGACGTTTGCTCCCTTGGTATATTTCTGGCTGACTTTGGCGTACGCAGCCTTAAGCGTAGCTCCGTCGATCTCGATCTTTAATTCTTTTCTAGTAGGTGAAACTTCCTTTAATTCGCTTTTCATTGGTCGGTTTTAAGTGGTCTATTGTCAATAAATAATTATAAATCGCAGTGCTGGACAAAAGCCAATGGCCGGAGGTGATGTCTTTACCGACAACTGACCACCGGCCACTGCTTTTGAATTTGGTGCCGAGGGCGAGACTCGAACTCGCAAGTCTTTCGACGCTAGTTCCTAAGACTAGTGCGTATACCAATTTCGCCACCTCGGCA
>JBKJRA010000033.1:0-6254 GCA_046594975.1 Pyrinomonadaceae bacterium
ATGAGCCGACGGTTGACGAGACCTATCAAATTCTCAAAGGCCTAAAGAAATTTTACGAACAGCATCATGGCGTAAAATATAGCAATGAGTCGCTCAAGACTGCCGCTGAGCTTGCGGGAAAATATATCAACGACCGCTTTTTGCCTGACAAAGCAATTGACGTGATCGACGAGGTTGGTGCGTCGGTCAAACTGCTGCCTGCGAGTCGTCGTCCGAAAAAAGTATCGGTTCAGATGGTCGAGAATACCATTGCCCGAATGGCGAAAATACCGCCGAAGACGGTCGTGGCCGACGAACGCTCGCGTTTGAAAACTCTGCGTGATGACATTAAGAAAGCAATTTTTGGACAAGACGAGGCGATCAATGCCATTGTCGATGCGATTCAGATCTCGCGAGCCGGATTGGGTCATGAGACAAAACCCGTTGGTTCGTTTCTGTTTTCAGGGCCAACCGGCGTAGGTAAAACAGAGGTTTCGAAGCAGCTTGCTGAGAGTCTCGGTGTCGAATTTATTCGCTTTGATATGAGTGAATATGCTGAGCCGCACACAGTTTCGAGGCTTATCGGTGCCCCTCCGGGATACGTCGGATTTGACCAGGGCGGATTGCTGACCGAAGCGATAATGCGGACACCGCACGCCGTTTTGGTTTTAGACGAGATCGAAAAAGCTCATCCGAATCTATTTAATTTGCTGCTGCAAGTTATGGATTCGGCGACGCTCACCGACAACAACGGCAAGAAAGCTGATTTCCGCAACGTCATTCTGATAATGACAACGAATGCCGGGGCAAGGGAATTGTCATCCGGCGGCGTTGGTTTTCGAAACAGTTCGGACACAAAGGGCAATGCCAAAGGCGTGATCGAGAGGACATTTACGCCTGAGTTTCGCAACCGTCTCGACGCTTGGGTGCCATTCAAAGCTCTAGATCTGGATATTATCAAGCTAATCGTCGATAAATTTATCAAGGAACTTAATGGGCAGCTTGCTGAAAAACGTGTTCTGGTAAAACTCACCGAAGATGCCCGCGAATGGCTCGCAACTCACGGTTTTGACTCGCGTTACGGTGCCCGCCCAATGTCGCGGCTCATTCACGAAAAGATCAAACAGCCGCTGGCAAACGAGATACTGTTTGGTAAATTGGCCGACGGCGGTAGTGCGTTGGTTGAGGTCTTAGACGAACAACTGTTATTGAGTTTTTGACAAATTAACTCATCAAATCAAAAAAACCATTTGCAAATCTCTCGACAAATTTAGCTAATTACCGATCGGGTCGCCCGGAGGCGTGTTGAGCGGTGAGGTCTGTTTACGCGGTGCGTCAGGCCTCGTCAGGAATCGCTCGATGTCGTCTGCGGTTGCACGGAAATGAGCGGCGTTGTTACCGGACGAAAGCGTTCGTTTTAGCACACCAAGCAAATCACGCAGGGCCTCGGTAGCGACGGCTCGGACTTGCGGATGAGCATTACTATTTGAGGCGAGATCCATCAGACGCGAGACCGTCAGGCTCTGGACGGCACGTTGAATTACCGCCAGTTTCTCATCCACGGATATAGGGGTTTTCCAAGTTGCTTTAATTAGTGCCTCGACGACTTCGCGAAAATGCGGACTTGTCTTGTTGCGTGCGTTTTGGCCGATCATACGCGAAGCGCGGTTTGGTTCGAGCAGGCCGCTGATAGTAAGATCAGCCGCGATCTCCGCTGCACCTACGGCGTCGAAAGTAGGATTTGTCCGTTTTGTAAAAAGCTCCGAACGGCTTGATCCGTATCCGTAAGCGACCGGAGGCAGCAGTTTCAAAATGTCGTCGGAGATAACGAGCTCCTCGGGTTTTATCGTATCGAGAGCGGCCAGTAGCGCATCACGCTGCCGCTGTGGGGGAACAGGATCCGCGACGGTTGGCGGGTTTGGTCCGGTTTCGGTCCGCACTGCGAATGTATAATATACGCCGCCGAGCGACTTGATAGCGGCGGTCAATTGGTAGCGGTGATGCAGATACAGCGGCAGGAATTTGTTCTCCAGCTCGGACATCGGTACGCCTTTTTCGATGTTTTGTATTCCAAATTGATCGAGCCCGATGCGGCGAACCTGCATCTCGTGTTTGAGCATCGCGACCGGGTCAGAGCCGTTGTCCCACAGATTTGCCAATGGATTTGCGGCACTTGCCGGGCGTGCGTCCTGATCAGTCAGATAAAGCATTCCTTGTGCAACGCCTTCGCGGACAAGTTTGTCGAGAGCTTCGTTCTCGTTACCCGCAAACTGCTCATACGCGTAGCGGACGGCAAATTTGTCATAGACGCCGATGCCGACGGCGTATGCATTTGAAAAATCAAGCTTGCCGTTTTTGATCTCGATCATCGGAGCCGGATAATCCATCACCGAACTGCGACCGTAAGTGCTCGCGGCAAAATTATGCGAAAACCCGAGAGTGTGGCCGACCTCGTGTGCCGATAACTGACGGATGCGGGCGTATGCCATCGCCGTGACCTCGGCTGCCGAGTCGGCGGACGTCAGATATTCGACGTCGGGCAGTAAGGCAAAATCGCAGGCGTTGATGCCCGAGCGATACTGCGGCGAGAGGCCGGTGCCGAGCAGAAAATCCTGGCGTGCACGCTGCGAATCGAGCGTTACATCGCCCTTGAGTATTTCGCCGGTGCGCGGATCAACGACGCTGTCGCCGATCGACCAGCCGCGTGTTGAGCGGTGCACCCAGTTGATGACGTTGTAGGAGATGTCCATCGGGTCGGCGTCCGGCGGCAGCACCTTGACCTGAAACGCGTTGCGAAACCCCGCCGCCTCAAATGCCTGATTCCACCACGAAGCACCTTCGATCAGGGCATCTTGTATCGCTTTCGGAGCGCCGTTATCGACGTAATAAATAATTGGTTTGACGGGCTCGCTCACGGCTGCATTCGGGTCCTTTTTTTCAAGTCGGTGCCGAGAGATCCAGCGTTTTTCTAGGTCTTCGTTAATGTTTGTGCTGTAGTCGTAAAAGCTGATCGGGATGGTGCCGACACGCGGATCGAACCGTCGCGGGCGGTATTTGTCATCGGGCAGCTCGACCAAAGATGTGCGTTCGCGGACGGTCACATTGCGGCCGGTTGGCGTGACCTGATTGATCAGATTGTTAGTCTCGCCGCCGCTCGAAAGCGTGATGGTTGCCTCGATCTCGGTATTTTTCGGAAAGCCTTTTGTGTTTGGCAGATAGAGGGCACTGCGGCTCTCGTCAAAACTGTAGCTGCCTTGCCGCGTCTGATTGATACGGTCACCCACGCCGTGCGCGTCGCGAATAAGAAAGCCCGTAGCATCGACCAGCACGCGGTCGCCCTCGGTCGCCTCTATCTTAAATCCCCAAATTACCGATTTTGCAAACGATTCCTCGACGGACTTTTTTTCGGCGGCATTGTCGCTCAGAGCACGAAAATCATAGTTTGGCTGGACGAGCAGTATCTTGTTACCCGCACGCTCAAATTCAACGACCTTTGTCGTGCCGAGCTGCCCTCGATCTAACCCAAGCGGATTAGACCCGACGCCGGTCGGCAGGCTGACGAGATATAGAAACTCTTTGTTAAAACGCGATATTTCAAGATAGATCTTTCCGTCGTCGCTATTGATATACAGCGGGACAAAACCATCGATCTTTTGCATTTTTTCGGTAAATGCAGTGATGGTTTTCTTTGCCGGAGCCTGCGCCGGGGTGTAACAAGCAAAAAGAACGAGTAAGCAAAATACAGTCAGGATGCGATTCATATAATTTAACAGTGCTGAAGAAACGTTTAGCGAAAATCTATCACTAATACGCGGGTGTTATCAAGATGGTTTTCGACTGCCTTACTTGTTTTTGGGCTTTGCTCTGGGTGTTACAAGTATAGCGTCGGAAACCTTTCGCTCGCCTTCTTTGTCGGACGGATGATTGACGACCTTGCCGTCGAGGAACATCGTCGTCGAGCCGCCGCCGTCTAGATTCATCGCGTCGGTCGCTCCGAGCGAGAGCAGATATTCGGCGAGGTCCTGCAAACCAATACCGCCGCTCGACTCCGTCCGTCCGTCGACCGTTATCATCAAAAACTTGCCGTCCTTGAGTTTCGCCACCGCCGTTCGCGGATGACGTGTTTCAACAAAAGACTTCGTCGCCTTTTCCTGCTCCCAAGTAATGTCGATCTTGCCGTCTTTTAAGAGTTGAGGAACACCGTTTGTAATATCCTCCATAACGAACAATATTGATCTATCAAAAGTATTCAGCCTTTCAGTGTGTTTTTGCTCTTTTTCAATGTCACGTTGATTGTCGTAAGTCGTTGCGGTGTGCGTTGTAGAGAGCTCGACACGCCCACCAACTCGCCATCCCTTTATTTGCCTACCTGCGTCTTTTCCATCAAACGAGATTACAAATCCATCAGAGGGGATTGGACTGCTTCCTCCTCTTTTAATTTTGGTAATTCTTCCCCTCGATACAACCACTTCGATCCCGAATGGATTGGTTAGTGTGGTTCGTCCAAATTCAGGTGTATAAGCAATTATTTCATCATCACCGCGTTGCCTGTTCACACCTGCCGCTGGAAAGACGTTGTTTTTCTCTCCTGTAACCATGGCTTGAAACGTGGGGTGTCCAAAATATGCTTCTGTATTCAAAGGCCCATTAATAAACCCAAGAGCTGAACGAGCGTCACGACTTTCGCTTAAAAGCTTTTTATCAATTATAAGTGTCCCAGCTGCGTCACCCGCCCAAATACTATTATCCAACCTAAAGAATCCCGCATTTATCGCGGCAAATGCTCCGTGACGTGTCGCGATTGATGACGTTTTCTCGGTGCCGATGGCGGCGTCCATGGCGTGGTGGACGTCGAGGCGGACTTTGGTCAGGTCTAGGCGGAGCAGGTTCATATTGACCTTGAGGCCGCTGATCTCTTTGGTGACCTCGGCGTATTCGAGGCCGTCTTTGAGCGTTTTATAATCCTGCGCGGCAATTTGAACCGCAGAGACGCCGAGGCACAGAGAAAACAACAGGACTAATTGGGGCAATCTGTTCCGGTAAAAAGTACCAGTAAAATAATATTCTTTCATTTTTCTCTGCGTCTCCGTGTCTCTGCGGTAAAACACTCCTATAATACACTCAATGCGGATCAACGAACGAGTCATTCAGCTAAACGACAAATCCATTAATACCGACGCCCGTTACGTTTTGTATTGGATGCAGATGTATAAGCGTGTGGACAACAACCATTCGCTGATCTACGCGATCCGAAAGGCGAATGAGCTAAAGCTGCCACTCGTCGTTTACGAAGGCCTGAAATATTACTACCCGTGGGCGTCAGATCGTCTGCACACTTTTATTTTAGAAGGCGTCGAGGAAAAGCGGCTCGAATTTGAAGGGCTCGGTATTCGGTATGTCTTTTATTTGCAGAAAGATGCAGCTTCGCCAAAAAACACCGTTGCCGCTCTCGCAAAAGACGCGGCGTTGATCGTAACGGACGATTTTCCGTGCTTTATCATCCCGGAACACAACCGGCGGATCGCTGATCGAGCAAAAATTCCGGTGTTTGCGGTCGATTCGAATGGCATCATCCCGATGTCAAAATTCGACAAACAGGAATACGCTGCCTACACAATCAGGCCAAAGATAAAAAAATTACTCGACCGATATCTCAAACCATTACCGAATGAAACCGTCGAGATCAATAGTCTCGATATGGTTCTCGATTGTCCGGAAACTCACGTAACCGCTGCGAATATCGCCAAACTGGTTTCCGAATGCGCGATCGACCACACGGTTCCAGCGTCTGAACATTACAAAGGCGGCACGACGGCGGGACGAAATCGTTTGAAAAAATTCGTGGATGACATATTGCCTGATTACGACAAAGCCCGTAGCAAACCGGACCGCGACGGTTCCTCGCGGCTCTCGTCTTACTTACATTTTGGATACCTTTCGTCGCTTGAAATAGCGTTGGCGGTTCGTGATGCTGATGCTCCGCAGGAATCGATCGATGCTTATCTCGAAGAACTAATCGTTCGTCGCGAGCTGTCGTTCAACCTGACACTTTTTAACGACAAATACGATTCGCTCGAAGCATTGCCTGCCTGGGTTCAAAAAACGATGCGTGAACACGCAGACGACGAACGCACGCATCTCTATTCGCTGGAACAATTAGAGGCGGGCGAAACGCACGATGAACTCTGGAACGCCGCCCAACGCGAAATGGTCGTAACTGGCGAAATGCATAATTACGTACGGATGTTGTGGGGCAAAAATGTCATCGCGTGGTC
>JBKJRA010000116.1:0-11121 GCA_046594975.1 Pyrinomonadaceae bacterium
GGGCTGAAACCCGTCGCGGCGATCTATTCGACATTTTTGCAACGTGCCTTTGACCAGGTGATACACGACGTCTGTCTGCAAAATCTGAACGTGTCTTTTGCGATGGACCGTGCCGGCATCGTCGGTGCTGACGGCCCGACGCACCACGGGCTGCTCGACATTGCGTATCTTCGCAGCTACCCAAACATAGTGCTGATGGCGCCGAAAGACGAAGCCGAGATGCGTGACATGATCCTGACTGCCATTGAATATCCCGGTCCCGCGGGCATTCGTTATCCTCGCGGCAATGGCTTTGGCGTAGACATCAGTGCTCCGCCCAAGCAGATCGAGATCGGCAAGGCGGAGATATTGCAGGACGGCGGCGATATCGCCATATTTGCCTATGGCGATATGGTCGCACCGGCTGTCGAGGCGGCAAAGCTGCTTGAGAAAGACGGCATCGATTCGACTGTCATCAACGCCCGATTCGTCAAACCGCTCGACAGCGAGCTGCTCATAGCACTCGCCCGCAGCATTAGGCTCATCGTCACCGTCGAGAACGCTTATCTATCAGGCGGATTCGGTTCCGCCGTGCTCGAACTGCTTGAGGAAAATGGCCTGTCGGATAAGATCAAGGTCGTCCGCATGGGCGTCCCCGACCGCATCGTAACCCACGGCGACCCGAAACTACTCCTCGCCAAATACGGCCTCGACGCCGATGGTATTTATTCCAAAGTTCAGGAAACACTTGATATAATGGACGAAAAACGTCTCAGCAAAAAACAGATCAAGATAGTCAGATAAAGAAATTATGAATAATACAGCTAGCACCGCAGAGAAAAAAAGTAATACACCGATACTGATCATCGGCGTGGTTTTAGTGGCGGCCCTTTTGGGTGGATGGTGGTATTTTAATTCGACGAAAACGCCATCGTCAAGTGCCGGCATTGCCGGTGGCGGTGGAAAGACGTCGGCGACCCCGGCCAATAAGCCGACGATCAATACGGCAAACGCCCCCATAGGAGCCAATCCGCCGAACCAGTCCGGCTCGCAGACGGCGAGCGTCACGCTTGAGGAATTTGCCGATTTTCAGTGTCCGCAGTGTGCCGCCACTCATCCGATAATGAACGAGATCAAATCGCTCTATGGCAGCCGCATAAGGTTTATCTACCGCGACTTCCCTTTAAATATCCCGGCCCACGACAAATCTTATGATGCCTCGGTCGGCGCCGAAGCAGCCGGTATGCAGGGCAAATTCTGGGATATGCAAAACATATTGTTTACGAACCAGAAAGCGTGGACAGCTGATCCGAATTATAAGGCTATCTGGAAAGATTATGCTCAAAAGATCGGGCTTGACGTGGCAAAGTGGGAAAATGACATGATCGGCATCGCCGCCAAATCGCGTGTTGACGCCGATCTGGCACGCGGCAAAGGGCTAAATGTAAATTCGACGCCGACACTCTATATCAATGGGGTTGACGTACCGTTTCAGCAGATGACGGTTGACGGGCTAAAGCAGCTGATCGACGCAGAGCTTGCTAAGAACGCTCAGAACAAACCGGCTGCCGCTCCGGCACCGGCCGCACCTATAAATACCGGCAAAACAAACAAGTGACAACAACCGTTACTCAGATCCGCCCAATGCAGCGGATCGCCAAGCTGCCTCTCGCCGCCGCCGCCGTTGCTTTGTTTGGCCTCGCTGATGCTATCTACCTGACGGTGCATCATTACAATGCCGAACCGGTTCCCTGCGGTGCGGGGTTTGACTGCGGAATGGTTTTGAGCAGCTCTTATGCTGAAATAGGCGGCATTCCGCTCGGGGCTTTCGGAGCGGCTGCGTATTTTATCGCATTCTCGCTTGCTCTTTTGACAGCATTTGGCAGGCCTCAGTTGTGGAAGCTTTTCGGCATACAAACGATCCTGATGTCGGCGTTTTCGGCATGGCTTATCTATGTCCAATATTTTTATATACATGCCTGGTGCCAATTTTGCTTGCTGTCAGCAGCTTCGACATTTATGCTTTATCTGATCTACCTTATTTCAACTTTCCTAAAACCAAAATCCATCCAATCATCTATTTGAATCCAATCTACTGTTAACAACGAAATCTATCCTGTAAGCCAAGCCCCCCTGACAAGCGTCAGTAACTTGGCAAATGCCGTGCAAATAGGGTAGCTTTAGTACATATTACTAAATGTAATGACTCAAGCCATCTTACAACGCATAGCTAACGGAGACAGTACCGCTGTTCAGGATTGCCTGAAAAAATACGGTGGCCTCGTGTGGTCTATCGCGCGAAAAATGCTCCGAAATTCTGATGATGCGGAGGACGCTGTGCAGGAGATCTTTGTCGATATTTGGAAAAACGCTGAGCGGTTTGACGAATCAAAATCGTCTGAGACTACTTTTATCGCGATGATCGCCCGCAGAAGATTGATAGATAGAATAAGGTATTCGACGCGTCGTATTTCCGCTGATTCGCTGGACGATGTCCTGCTCGAACCTTTTACGCGTGCGGATAAAGATATGCAGACGAGTCTTGAAGCAAATCAAGCAGCAGAAGCGATGAGGACACTGCGGCCCGAGCAACAGCAGGTTCTGCGGCTCTCGATCGTGCAGGGAATGTCGCACCAAGAGATATCAGATGCGACCGGAATGCCGCTTGGCACGGTTAAGACACACGCACGACGCGGGATACTCCACGTCAGGCAAAATATGGATTGGGCGGATCAAATAATTCAATGGAGGCAGCAATATGAACGAAGAGCATAACGACATATTCTTCGACCTCCTGACTCAAAAAGCTGTTTACGGCCTGACTGAGGCTGAGCAGGCACAGCTTGATGCGATGGACGAGGGCACCGCCGATCTCGAATTTCGCTCACTTGAAATGACCGCAGCCGCTATCAGCCTCGCCGGGCTCATCGACGAGGAGCCGATGCCTGCTCATCTTTTTTCAAAGATACTTGCCAGTGCGGACGAGCATTTCGCGGTTGACCCGATGGCTGAGACGGTCGCGTGGCCACCCGCGCAGGATCGCCACGCAGTTTATGAAATCGCGGCCGAAGAAAGACGATCGTCGCCGTGGTTCAGTTGGTTTGGCTGGGCTGCTGCAGCGTGTATCGCTCTCGCGGTAAATATCTGGTTTACACGCACGCAGCCCGTAGATATCGCTCAAAACCAGCCGCCCGTTAACGCACCCAAAACACTTAGCACAATCGAGTTGCGTGACCAATTGCTCGCGGCGACAAAGGACGTTGTAAAAGCAGCCTGGAGCGAGGGCAATGTCAAGGGGTTGACGCAGGTCGTTGGCGATGTCGTCTGGAGCGATGAGAAACAGGCTGGGTACATGACGCTGAAAGGCCTACCCGCCAATGATAAGACCAAAGCAACTTATCAACTCTGGATATTCGACAAGACACAAGATCCAAAAACGCCGATCGACGGCGGCACGTTTGACGTAAACTCTGACGGTGAGGTTGTGATTCCGATAAACGCAAAATTAAAGGCCCAAGGTCCGGCGATGTTCGCCATCACGATCGAAAAGCCAGGCGGCGTTGTTGTGTCAACTCGTACCGGCAAAATTGCCGCGATCGCAAAGGTTGAAACCCAGTCAAAGGGAACCGCGTAAAACAGTTCAAAGCACGATTTTTGGTTAGAGGCTTTTTAGTTGAAAAACGAGAGCCTCTGGCCTTTTCTGTTTTATTAAGTTAACCAAAGAGGAGTTTTTTGAAATGCGATATCTAAAATCAGCCAGTTACTTGCTCATCGTCATATTTATTATCTCGGTGGGTGCATTTGCACAGGGCGGCGACAAACTGCCGCCGATCAATGTTAAGGAATATAAGCTCAAAAACGGGCTGACGGTGTTGATGCACCGCGATACATCCACACCCATCGTGTCGGTAAATATGTGGTATCACGTTGGTTCGAAAAACGAAGCACCAGGTCGTACGGGTTTCGCCCACCTCTTTGAACACATGATGTTTCAGGGGTCAAAAAACTACGTTGATGGCTGGCGCGGCGTAGATGAACTTGGCGGCACCGTAAACGGTACAACCAATGAAGACCGCACCTATTATTTCGAAGCTGTTCCTTCAAATTTTCTCGAACGCACACTTTATTTGGAAGCCGACCGCATGGGAAATCTACTCGACGCGATGAGTCAGGAAAAGCTCGATAATCAGCGTGACGTTGTGAAAAACGAACGCCGTTTTCGTGTTGACAACGTGCCTTACGGCACCATGGGGGAACGCATCGGCGATATCATGTATCCCGAGGGGCACCCCTACCACTGGTCGGTTATTGGTTCAATGGCTGATCTTTCGGCCGCATCGCTCGACGACGTCAAATCGTTCTTTCGCCAGTATTATGTTCCCGGCAATACGGTCCTCGTGCTTTCCGGTGATTTTGATGAAAAGCAGGCAAAAACTTGGATACAAAAATACTTTGGCGTCATCAAGCCCGGTGCAGCTATTAACCGTCCGAGCCCTGCACAGCCGCAGCTTACTAACATCATTCGCAAGAATTACGAAGACCCTTTTGCCCAGCTTTCGCGAATAGCGATGGTTTGGCCCGGCGTCCGTCAGTATGCTGCCGACGAAGCTGCTCTGGACATCCTAGCTAGCGTGCTTTCGACAGGCCGCGGCTCGCGTCTGCAGAGCAATCTGGTTTACGGAAAGGAAATGGCCCTGCAGGTTTTTGCAAGCGACGGTACCAACGAAGTTGGCGGCCTTTTCCAGATCGGTGCAGTAAGCCGTCCCGGCAAGTCCCTTGACGATATCGAAAAAGAAATCAACATTGAGATCGAAAAGATCAAGAAAGATGGCCCGACCGATGAAGAAATAACTCGTGCAGTTAGCGGTCGCGATGCTCAGGCGATCTTTGGACTGCAGACGGTCCTCGGCAAAGGCAGTCGTATCGCAGACTATGCCGGTTACCTGAATCAGCCAAATTATTTTCAGGCTGACCTCGACCGTTATGGCAAGGTCACTGCTGCGGATGTAAAACGCGTTGCTAATCAGTATCTAATTGCCAATCACCTCGTGATGAGCTACGTGCCGAGCAAGACGCCTCCGCCGACCGTTTTGGCGGACAAACCGGCTTCGACCGAGTCGAAGAAAAAAGATGCCGCTCTGATCGCCAAACAGGATGCGATGCTGCCGAAAGCAGGTCCTAATCCGAAATTCAGCCTGCCGGCGATCGAGAAAACAAAACTTTCGAACGGCCTCGACGTTTGGGTCGTCCGTCAAAGCGAGTTGCCTATCGTATCGATGAACTTGGTTATCAACGCAGGAGGAACACTCGAAAGTGCTGATAAATCGGGCGTTGCATCGATCACGGCATCGATGCTCAATCAAGGCACAAAAACCCGTTCGGCTGTAGAGATCGCCAATAGCCTGCAGTCCATCGGCACGCAGATCGGAGCCGGTGCGTCTTGGGACAATAGCAGCGTGTCAATGCAGACGCTCACCAAAAACCTCAACATGTCGCTCGATTATTTGGCCGACATCGTTGTTAATCCCGCTTTTCCAAACACTGAATTTGAGCAGTTCAAACGGCGGACGTTGAGCTCGTTTCTTCAGCGCAAGGCGAGTGCTACAGCGGTTGCACGCGTGGTCTACGACAAGGTGCTTTACGGCGAACAACCGTATGGACGCCAACTCACCGGCGACGAAAAAACCGTCAAAGCTATGGGCCGCGACGATCTGGTCAAATTCTATGATGCCAATTACCGGCCAAATAATTCGACACTGATCGTTGTCGGTGATGTGACTACAGCCGATATCAAGGCACGCCTTGAGAAAGCATTTGCGAACTGGAAACCGGGAACGGCAAATTTAAGCGGCGCAGTCGAAGAAAAAATGACGGCACAGCCTGGTATTTATTTGGTCGATAAACCCGGTGCGGCTCAGTCGTCGGTCTCGATCGGACAGGTTGGTGTCGAACGCGGCAATCCGGATTATTACGCAGTTGAGGTAATGAACTCGATCCTCGGCGGCGGCGGAACGGCACGGCTCTTTATGAACCTGCGTGAAGACAAAGGCTACACATATGGAGCATACAGCCGATTCGTCTATCGACGCGGGGCAGGGCCATTCTCGGCATCGGGTGAAATACAGACAGTTTCAACCAAAGAAGCGGTTCAGGAATTTCTGAAAGAACTGAACGGTATTCGCGGCTCGCGCCCCGTAACTGCTGCCGAGCTTGAGGTAAACAAACAGGGGTTTATCCGAGAGTTCCCAAGTGGTTTCGAGACGGTCGGCGGAATATCGGGGCAGCTTGCTAACCTAGTCACCTACAATCTACCGGATTCATACTTTAACGATTACATCGCCAAGTTAAATGCGGTTACGGTAGATGACGTCAATCGCGTTGCCAACAAGTATCTCGATCCGTCGAAGATGGCGATCGTCATCGTCGGTGACCGCAAGGCAATCGAGCCGGGCTTGAAAGAACTCGGACTGACTATCACGATGTTGGATACTGACGGAAATCTGATAACTAAATAAATGATTTCATATCAGTATAGAAAGAGCCGGAAGTAACTTTCCGGCCTTTTTTTGTTGAAAAGTCCTGAGCCGATATTTTGTGATATAATTCAGCAAATTCCAGTATTTTTAGAATAATTTTTATTTCAGGAGAGTATTAATGTTAGCAGATCACAGTAAGATCCGGGAGTTATTGGGTGCAGATGCCGATTCGCTTTTGAAACATGTTTCGAAAACAATTCCCAAGGAAAATATTCAAATTCCGAGTGGCGATTTTGTTGATCGCGTGTGGACAAATTCGGATCGTACACCAAGCGTTTTGCGGAGTATCCAGACGTTGAATGACAATGGCCGTCTTCGCGGGACGGGTTATTTGTCGATCTTGCCGGTCGATCAAGGTATCGAGCATTCGGCGGGAGCGAGCTTTGCCCCTAATCCGATGTATTTCGACCCCGAAAATATCGTCAAACTCGCCATTGAGGGCGGTTGTAACGCGGTTGCTTCGACGTATGGTGTTCTCGGAGCGGTAGCACGTAAATACGCACATAAGATACCTTTCATCGTTAAGATCAACCACAATGAGTTGCTGACATATCCAAATCAGTTCGATCAGGTGATGTTCGGCACGGTTGAGCAGGCGAGCAATATGGGTGCGGTTGCCGTTGGCGCGACGATCTATTTCGGCTCCGACCAATCGACGCGGCAGATCACCGAGGTTGCCGAGGCGTTTGCCTACGCACACGAACTCGGTATGGCGACGATCCTGTGGTGCTACCTTCGCAACTCAGCATTCAAAACTCCTGAGGGCGATATGCATACTGCCGCCGATCTCACCGGACAGGCAAACCACCTCGGCGTCACGATCCAAGCCGACATCATCAAACAGAAACTGCCCGAGCGTAACGGCGGCTATAATGCACTCAACATCGAGAGCAGCTACGGCAAGACCAATCCGAAGATCTACTCGGAACTTACGACCGATAACCCGATCGACCTTGTTCGCTATCAAGTGGCAAATTGCTATATGGGACGCGTCGGGCTGATCAATTCCGGCGGCGAATCCAAAGGCGAGAGCGATTTGGCAGATGCGATCCGCACGGCGGTCATCAACAAACGCGGCGGCGGTACAGGTCTCATCTCAGGCCGCAAAGCTTTCCAACGCCCGATGGCCGAAGGCGTCCAATTGCTCAACGCAATTCAAGACGTTTACTTAAACGAACAGATCACTGTTGCGTAAGTAAAGGCGGAAACACGAGCAGTAGCGAGTGTGTTGCTTAGAGATGGACAACACACTTCCTACCGGTCGTGTTTCTGCCTTTTCTATTTCTTGGAATAGCTCTTATAGACCGTTTCGATCCACACGTCGGTTTTGATAAAGCCGTTGCCAAATTCTTTATATTTATCCGGCAAGCCGGCTTTTTTTATTTCTTCCAGCGTCTTTTTCTTTTTCATCGCGTCCTGTACGATCTTTGCTGTTTCAACCAGCGTTTTGTGATAGGTTTTTAGATCTTCGATCGTTGAAAGTGGTCCGTGACCAGGAATGAGTTTCGCATCCGCCGGTATCTGGGTGAGCAGCGTGGCCACATTATTTATCATACCCTGGACACTGCCGCCGCTTTCAAGATCGACGAATGGAAATCGCCCGGCAAAGAAATCATCGCCGAGATGGACGACATTGGCCTTTGCAAAAAATACGACCGTGTCGCCGTCGGTGTGGCCGTTTGGATAATGGACAGCCCGAATGTCATCGCCGTCAAAATGTATCGACAGGCTTTCGTCGTATGTGATCATCGGCAACGCAAAGGGCGCATAAGGAGCCGTTTTTTCACCAAATATGACCGGCGGATCGAGCAGGCGTTTACGCACATTTTCTTGCGCGACGATGATCGAATCTTTGCCGAAAAATTGATTGCCCTCCGTATGGTCGCCATGCCAATGCGTATTGAAAATGAATCGCGGTGTCGGCGAGCCCAGTTCTTTCAGGGCATCACGCAGCTTTTCACTCATTGTTCGAAAATCGTCATCAATGATCAGGATGCCTTCCGGCCCGGCTATGGCCCCGATATTTCCGCCCCGTCCCTGGAGCATATAGACGTTTCCACTCACTTTTGTAACCTTGTATGTGATGTCCTGTTGGCTTTCCGAATGGTTATCGCCACTGTGCGCCCACACCGAAAACGATAAAATGGTAAAAATTAAAACAATTGACACGATTCGCTGCATTTTGATCTCCTCCGTAAACATAATTTCAAACATACCTACCTTTCTATATCTAATATCCGCCATTAAGAAAAGGGTTTGTAGCTTTTTCTTGACCGATCATCGTTTCGGGGCCGTGGCCGCAGTAAACGGTGAAATCATCTCCGAGCGTCAGAACTCGAGTTTTGATCGATTCGATCAGCTGTTCGTGATTGCCGCCCGGCAGATCCGTCCGCCCGACCGAACCGCTAAAAAGACAATCGCCGGTAAAAACAGCCCGCTCGTTTTGTTCGGCCAGTACGATATGCCCAAGCGTATGGCCCGGAACGTGCCGAACGGTAAATTTCAGGTTGCCGACCTCGTAAATGTCACCGTCCTTAAGGAATTGCGTAGGCCTCGGCGGCATTTCATATTCCATTCCGAGCGCCCGCAATTGCTCAGGCTGGACGCCCATTAAAAGCGGCTGTTGCGGCAGGGCGTCGTAAAGATACATCTCCTCTTCGTGTAGCAGTATCTCGGCTTCGGGGAATTCGCCCGCAAGCGCCGCCGTGCCGCCGATGTGATCCAAATGGCCGTGTGTAAGAATGATCGCCTGCAGCGTCAAACCGTTATCTCGAATATAATTTACCAATTCAAGCGAAGGCTCGCCCGGATCGATACAGATCGCTTTGAGCGTTTCCGGGCACGAAATAACGCGGGTGTTCTGCTGAAAAGCCGTTAATACAAAAGTTTTAATTATCATTGATCAATTTTTCTAAATATGCCTCGACGGCGAAATCTGTCGTTTTACGGTCAGCTAATACGAACACGATAGCTTTTTTATAGGTGTCGGCGTTAGGCATTCCCGTGAAGCAAGGTGTCTCAATCTCGTCCAGGCTCAAATATGTAACGAGGCAACTGAGCAGCATCCAGAGCAGTATCTCTTCTCCCGTGCCGAGCGGATTGTGTTTGATGATGCTCTCACGATCCTCATAAATATCGTTGCAGATGCGGGCGAATTCAAGTTCGCTGATGTTAGTCATACGTCTTCTTCGTACATCAGATAGTGCGAAGCAGCCATACCTACCCTTTCGTAAACCCTTTGGGCACGTGAGTTATCATTTTCAACATAGAGCCGAAAACCGCAAACATTCCCTTTTTTGGCTGCCTGCTTCTTTACAAAATCATAAAGCTGGCCATATATCTTTTGACCACGAGCCTCAGGCAGGATATAGACACTCTGTATCCACCAAAACCATGCGTTCCGCCAATCGCTCCATTCGTATGTGACCATCAGGCCGCCGATTATTAAACCATCATTTTCGGCAACGACGTAAAAGCCTTTCTTTTCATCGCCGAATACTGCCTCAACTCCGCGATGGAGAGTCGCGGAATCTAGGTGTTTGCCCTCGGTTTCGAGAGCCATTGCCTGATTAAATTCGACCAGTGAATCTGCATCTTCACCGCTCGCGATCCTGATATTCATACTCGTTTCCTTGACGAAAGCCCCGCTGTCCTCTAGCCTAATATGTTTTGCCAATGGGCGAAATTTTGATTATATGAAACTTCGGATACTTTATCACGGCAACTGTTTCGACGGCGTTTCGTCGGCGGCCATCTTTACCAAGTTTTACCAGGCCAAGATCGCTCCCGGTGCAGATGTTTTCTACACACCGACGATGCACCGTGCCGGTAATGCGTTTGACCGCGAGCAGTTTGACGGTGACGACAACGCCATCGTAGATTTCAAATATTGCCCCGACGAACGCCTGACGTGGTGGTTTGACCATCACCAATCTGCATTTCTCACGCCGTCGGACGAGCAGCATTTTCTTGCTGACACGTCCGGCAAAAAGTTTCTGGACACGACCAGTAAATCGTGTGCAGAGTTCATCGCACGCATTGCTAAAGAGCAGTTCGGTTTTGAGGATGAGTCGCTTGCTGAGTTGATACATTGGGCACACATCATCGACTGTTCTTTGTACGAATCGCCGGCTCAGTGCGTCGAGCTTCGTTCGCCTGCGTTAAAGCTGTTGCAGGTCATCGAGGGTGAAAAAGACCCTGCGTTTATCGAGAAACTTATTCGATCACTCACAGCCAGAACACTCGACCAGATCGTCGATAGCAATGAGATACAGGCAAAACTGGAGCCCATTCTCGAACGCCACTGGAGTACCGTCAACCTTATAAAAGAACGTGCAAAATACGATCGCGGAGTGGTCACTTTTGACCTAACGGGGACCGATATCGAGGGCTACAACAAATTTATCCCTTACTATTTCTATCCCGAAACGACGTATGTCGTGTCTTTGAGCCAGAGCTCTTTTCGCACAAAGATCTCAGTGGGCTCAAACCCTTGGGCACCGCGCCCGCGTACGCATAACATCGCTGAGATCTGCGAACGCTACGGCGGCGGCGGCCACGCCGTAGTCGGAGCGGTTTCACTAAAGCCCGAAGATCTTGACCTCGG
>JBKJRA010000118.1:0-3892 GCA_046594975.1 Pyrinomonadaceae bacterium
TCCGCTGACCGCGATCATTGTCTGCTCGCCCGCAAACCCGAGCGGCAAGGTTATGTCCCAGACCGAGCTTGAGGCAGTCGCTGATGTCACCAAGGAACTTGATCTGATGGTCTTGTCAGACGAGGTTTACGAGCATTATGTGACCGGCGAAAATCCGCACACGCCGATCGCGAGCCTTCCGGATATGTGGAAACGAACTATCACCGTTAACTCATTCTCCAAATCGTGGAATATCTCAGGCTGGCGGCTCGGCTACGCTTACGGCAAAGGCGAATTGATCGCCAAGATCAACAACGCCGCCAACGTCATCTATGTGTGTCCCGCGACCCCGCTCCAAGCCGCACTGTCACGCACACTTATGGCGGACGATACATATTACACTCGGCTTCGTGATAAATTTGACACAAAACGCCGCACCTTTGGCGAAGGCTTGACCGATCTCGGCTTCGACATCTACGATTCCGGCTCTGCGTTCTACCTCTGGGCGCGGATCCCCGAACGGTTCGACGACGCGATCCCATTTAATGAAATGCTTATGCGTGACGCGGGCGTCGGTATGACGCCAGGCTCGGCATTCGCCGACTCCGACGATTGGGACGCTTTTGTTCGCATCTGCATCGCCCGCGAGGACAAAGTGCTTGAGGGGGCGATGGAGAAGCTGAGGTCAGTGTTGAGCTAGATACTACTTATTATCGGCAAAGCAAACCTCAGCAAGCTTTACCATACTGCCTTTCTTGGCAAAGCCGTAATCCTCGCCATTCCATAGCGTAAGGTCTGCTGACCGCGTGGTTATCTCGGCGGCGTTGAGATTCGGATACTGTTTCTGCCATTTCGAACAGTCATTTTTCTTAACAATATTTCGGACGAATGGGTAAAGAAGAAATGAGTAGCCGGACGGGTTGAGGGCTTCATTGAGGTGGTCTGTCAGGAAAGGTTTGATCAATTCCGCACGAAGAGTTTCGGCATCTTTTAGTTTCCATGCACCGTCTTTGAGTATAAGGATCGGCTGACGGGCTGTCGTCCCGATCTGCATCGCATTGGTCAGGCCGAGGTAAAATTTCATCCCGGCGTAGTTGGCATATAGGTCGGCGTTAGAATATACGCCGGAGATGAGCATTCCGAAATAAGTTCGCTCCGTCCGCTGGCCCCATTTCACAGCTTTTTTAGTCGCTTCTTCGGAGGTTTTGCCATCGGTAACAGCATCGTTGTAGATCTTGTAATATTTATATCCCTGCTGCAATAAATGCTCGATCTTGTCTGTGCCGAATTCGCTGCCGTAAAGTCTGACAGTAGGACTGAGTGTTGCGTAATCGATCGGATTGGTGAGATATATCGACTCGGTGTAGGCGGCCTTATAACTCCACGGCTCGTGACTAAAATGATGTTTCTTAAACCATTTACCGGTTGATGTGATAAAAAGATTACCGTCGCCGATGAGCTTGAAAAGCTCTTTAGCGACCGTGCCGTTGGCCCGCAACTCTGCGAGCTTTTTTATTTCAGATTCGAGTGACCCACATTTTGCGTCCGTTGCGGCGGTCTTATCGAGGCAGGACTGATGCAGTTTGATGTCGGTGTTTATTTTATCTACGGCGGCTTTTAGATTATCTTCGACATAGCCTGAAACCTCGTCGCCGATGTCAAAAAGCGGTTCGGGCGGCAGATTGTATTGATCGGTTTCCATCGCCAAACCGGCGGAAACGCTGCCCAAGATCAAGGAAACTAGCAGCAGTATTATGCAAGCAGAATTCTTCATATTCGTTCAGCAAACGGACGGTAAATATTCACTTTGCCGCGTATCGCCGTTATAATCGGTTAAGATGTCTTAAATCGGACTAAAGTGGTATTTCACCCAAACTAAACTTATGAAAAAAATCAGATATTCGCTACTATTGATCGGTATCGTAATTTGTCAATCGGCCACAATGGCGGCTCAAACTAAGACCTCGGCTGAGGTTAAGGGAATTGATGCATATTGCAAAACTGTCGATTCTTTAACATCGAAAAACAAGACCGCGTTGATCTTTGCCGACACGAGCGATTACGAAGATGCCAATTCCAAGCCCAAATGGCAAAAGTTTACATCCGAAAAAGCACTCGAAAAGTTTCGTGAAAAGACCGAGACATATAGCATCGCGTATAACTGGCTAAAGGGCGGTAAGGTTGTTGCGTCAAATTTTACAAACTTTAGTCCATCGGGTGATTGGACGATGTATGTTTTTCACGTATATCGGGCCGACGGCTCGCTCGCACGGGTGAGATCAGAATTGCGGACGTTCCAGGGTGATTACATTGTCATCAAAACGCAGTATTTCAACACGAGCGGAAAACAGATCAGCAAAACGATGAAGTACCTCGACCTTACGACGCACAAACCGAAAAAGACTAGCTCGAATTTTAACTCGAGCTTTGCCGAAGAGGATTATTTCACGAAAACGTCAAAGCTGCCGTTCGCCGATCAGCTGAAAAAATAAGTTAACGCTTAAATTTTAAGACGACTTTACGTGACGAGCCGCTGCCCGTCTTGTAGCTGCTGACGAACTTGTCTTTGCTCTTGTAGCCGATGATGTATTCGACCTGACCCTCAAACTGTTCGACGCTTTTCACTGCAGTAATCGTCGTCGTTGCGGCGGACAATTTTTCTGAGATCTTGCATGTCCAGTTGATGCCGGTGAAGACAATACTCTTGTAGTTCGGGCCTTTGATTTTGAGAGGTTTTTCGCTGCCGTATTCGCTAAAGGGAGCTTTTGCCGTAGTTACTTTATAAGCAGGGTCGGCGGAAAGCACCTCAAACGTAACGAGCTCGAAATTACCAGACACTGATTTGGTGACGCGTTTGATCGAGCCGTCTTCTGTGCAACGCTTTAGTTGGCCATATGAGAGTGTCGAGAAAGCAAAAAGTGCTGCAAAAACAGCCGCCAAGATAAAAAATTTGTTTTTCATTTTAGATTTTCCTGTTACACCTGATTTTGATTTTGTCCACGGTGTGTTCGAAAATGAATATGCCATTTCTACGGTTTTTAATCAATTATGCACTACCACTTGATAGGAATATGCGGCACGGCAATGGCGTCCCTTGCCGGAATGCTACAGTCACGCGGCCACAAAGTTACAGGTTCGGATCAGAATGTCTATCCACCGATGTCCACTCAGCTCGAATCGCTCGGCATTGAAATAATGTCGGGTTACAAAGCCGAAAATACTGATGCTCCGCGCGACATAACGGTTGTCGGAAATACGATCATGCGCGGCAATCCTGAACTGGAAGAAGTGCTCAATCGAAAATTGCTCTATCGGTCTCAGGCTGAGACGGTAAGGGATGTTTTTATACGGCGTAGCGATGATGCCCTTACTGACGTGCGGGCTTCTGCAAGGCGTTCGATGGTTGTAGCCGGAACTCACGGCAAGACGACTACGACGAGTATCGCGTCTTGGGTATGCGAGGTCGGCGGGCTCGATCCGAGCTTTCTGGTCGGCGGCGTAGTGCAGAATTTCGGACAGAGCTTTCGCGTGACCGATAGCAATTATTTTGTCATCGAGGGCGACGAATACGACACTGCTTTCTTCGACAAAAAGCCTAAATTTATGTCGTATCTGCCGGAGATCGCGATCGTGGGCAACATCGAATTTGACCACGCCGACATCTACAAAGACCTCGACGCGATCAAATGGCAATTTTCCCGATTGATGAATCTCGTACCCGGAAACGGGCATCTGATCTGCGGTATTGATTCACCTGTGGTCGGTGAGGTGCTTGAGCAAATGTCCGGCAAACTGCACACGACGGTCGAGACTTTTGGCTTGTCTGCGGAAGCAAAATGGCAGGCGAGAAATATCAAATTTTCAGCCGCCGGGACAAGTTTTGAGGTCTATTGCGAAGACGCGAAATGGGGTG
>JBKJRA010000188.1:0-3694 GCA_046594975.1 Pyrinomonadaceae bacterium
TCCGCCTTCTTCTTTTTTACTTCTTCGTGGTGGCTCCCGCGTATCTCAAACCGCCCGCCGCTCTTCTCTTTGGGTGATGGGATGTCGAAATCCGTGAGGTAACGCGGCTTTGATTCCGTCCATAAGAATTGATACTTCAGATCTTCGTCAGGTATGTCAGTCACGACGGTGCCGGTGTCGGTCGTTGCGGTGATCGAGGCAAAATAGCCTTCGACCTCGACGGCTCCGGCGGTGGTTTCGACAATTAGTTTTGTGCGTTCGGGAAGATTTAAGGCAATGTCGATGCGTTTGCGCGTGTCGGTCGGCGTGATCGTTATCACAGTGCGTCCGCCGTCGGTTTTCATCTTGACCTCGCTGTCAGTTACGCCTTTCGGCGAAGTCGCCAACATATTGCCCGCAGCGGGTTTGCCGTCAACATCCGCAACGGCCCTCGCACCGACACGGCCGTAACGGTTTACGATCTCGACCGTCCCGCCCGTCGCGACATTTACCTCGCGGGTCACATCTTGCGCGTTGGTAGTAAACCAACACGCAAAGATCAAACTGATAATTGATAGAGAATGCCTAACTGCAAGATGCATTATTCAGGGTTTGCTCGGGATCCTGCCGGACTGGATGAGACGTGCACGCACACGCTCTTGCCACTTCTTTTTAAGATGCCCGTCGTCCTCAAAACGTTCGATGAGATCGTTCATCGATTCGCCGCCGGCGAGCCGGGTTTTCAAATAGAGCAATGCGACTATGATAGCAGAAAATGACAGCACTAGTATCTGCATCGGCAGCCAGAATATCTGGATCAACGATTCCAAAATTGTGTGCTTAACGCGGGTCTGCATATCCATATTTTTGACGTCAGGCCCTGACGAAGGACTCCCGCCAAAATCCCAATTAAAACTTTCCGTATCCCTTACAAGGATAGCCTTCGCCTTAAATTGCTGAGGATCACTGTTGTCAACAGTTTGTTCGAGGGTCTCCGGAGGCTTCTTTGGGGTGGGATCGAACGCCTTGGCGCTGACATTGACAACGTATGAAAGGCATCCCGCTAATATCATTGGAATGAAGAACATTATCAGCGCCGCCCCGACCGAAGTTAAAAACGCCCGCGAGCTTAATTGCCGCGACCGCCTGAATCCCTCGCGGATACGCACGGGTTCCATCATCACTACCGGAGCTACAAGCATACATTTGACGTATGTATAAAAAAAGCCCACACATCCGAGAACCACTCCCGCGAGCGCCCCGACGACCGGCGCCTGTAATGGCACGCCGATAGCCATCGAGATCAATTTCACAACACCGCCGATTACAATAAATCCCGCAAGAAACCCGATAGTAAAAACAACGATCGGGGAGAAGGCAGCTAAAGAGCCGCTTATCAGTATCCTTTTCCATTTCCGCTTGATCTCAATAAGTGCGGGTCGTATCCGCACTGGACGCAACGGTACGGCGAGGTATTGTGTCACTATCCAAACAATGGAACCTACTATGAGCGTCGCGCAAAAAGCACTGACAAGGGTCAACAAAAGCACGCTCATGCCCACGAGTATCCCGCCGGTCTGCAGCGAAATGACGTCGCTTACACGCAAAAACGACATCGTGATCTGTAATGCCGTCAATACGATAACGGGCAATTCAAAAACGGTGGCCAGCAGCAGAAATTTCGGCAGATGCTCGCTGTAAATTACTAGTGCACGGCGAAGCAATCCAAAGATGCCTTCGGATCGCGAACGCAATTCACTGGCAAATGCTTCGGCAGATTTTGGACGGCATTCCGGGTCTTTGCTCAGGGCCGAATGGATA
The DNA here is from genome assembly GCA_046594975.1 of Pyrinomonadaceae bacterium. Taxonomy (GTDB): domain Bacteria; phylum Acidobacteriota; class Blastocatellia; order Pyrinomonadales; family Pyrinomonadaceae; genus OLB17. The sequence continues at coordinate 1,801 of JBKJRA010000188.1, forward strand.
GAACGCTTCATCTTTTTACGGACGCCCTTCGCCTTGAGCGGCGTTGGCTCGATGGTTTTATGAGCCTCCATAACGTCCTTAAAATCGCCTTCGAATGGCGTCCGTCCACCGAGCATCTGATAAGCGATCACGCCGAGGCTGTAAATATCCGAACGCGGATCAAGATGTTCGCCGCGGCATTGCTCCGGCGACATATAAAGAGGTGTGCCCAAAACAGCACCGACACGCGTTAACTCAGACGAATTTTTTGAATCAGAAAGAGAGCGTCCGGTCGTTCGCTGTTCCGTCACGCCGTGGCCATAGATCACCTTTGTCCCGATCGTATCTTGGTAGTCGCCCGAAACATCATCGTCATCGAGTATCGCCGTCGCACCTTCGCTCGCGACCGGTTCGAGGCTGATAGTTCCTGCTTCTGCCACACCCGTGCTTGCGATGGTTGCGGCTTCGGCAACCTGCGTCGGGACGTGGCCTTCGACCTGCGTGCCTTCGTTTTCGACGCCGGCGAGTGTTGATTTTGCACTGGATGCGTATGTCGGCGTAGCACTCAGATAAGCGGCGGCGTTTTCGCTCAATGCTCCATGATCATCGTGCTCCTCGAGCTTGGCGATACCAAAATCGAGCACCTTGACGGTATAGCCGCCGCGCTGATTGGGTTCGAGCCAGATGTTGTCGGGCTTGAGGTCGCGGTGGATGATGCCCTGCTGGTGAGCCTCGTGAACCGCCGAGCAGACCTGCTCAAGTATATCGAGCGTCCATCCGACCGGCAGATTCCTTTCTTCCTCAAGTATCTCGCCAAGCGTGCAGCCGTCGAGATATTCCATCACGAGATATGCGACCTGTCCGTCTTTTGATTCAGAAAAGCCAAAATCGGTGACATCAACTACATTAGGGTGCCGAAGACGCCCGGCGGCACGAGCCTCGCGGCGAAAACGCTCGACAAATTCGACGCGCTGCATAAATTGCGGTGCGATGATCTTTACCGCCACCGGACGCTCCGTCCCCAGGTGCGTCGCCAGATACACCGTCCCCATACCGCCACGTCCCAATTCGCGCGTCATGTGGTATTTTCCGTCTAGCGTCTGGCCTAAATAATTGAGCTGATCCATTTCCCTTTAATTGCAAACTCTAACCGCTTTCGCCTTACCTTTGCAAGTATTTACGAGCTCTTACACTCAGAAGTTTTAGGTTTCTGTGTAATGTTTTGTACAGCCGAAGTTTTAAGAAATTTAGCCACAGATTTTCGCGGATAAGCGCGGACATATATCTCTCTCATTTCTGATCTGTGTTTTCTGCGTTCATCTGCGGCTAAAAATCTTCTCTTCCAGGCATCTAGTCATTGCATTTTCGAGAAAGGTATCTTACACTTACACGAATTTTAGAGTATTAAATTTAGACAATTGTTTTCCCTCAATTCTTAAGAGGCAAAATAAATTCGTTTTATTTGTGAAACACTGTTTCACTATCCCCCTTTTTTGTGTTAGGCTTCTTTTTGTATGAAAAAGCTGGCCGAAAAAGGAGCAAACAAAATGGACGGAGGAAAAGGTGGTATGAACATAGACAAAGGAAAAGCGATCGAATCTGCCTTAGCGCAGATCGAGAAAAAATTTGGCAAAGGTGCAATTATGCGGCTCGGCGAGCGTCCGCACGAAGACATGGGAGCCATCTCGACCAACTGTCTCAGCCTGGATGCTGCTATAGGCATCGGCGGATTTCCGAGAGGACGCATTGTGGAGGTTTACGGGCCGGAAAGCTCAGGCAAAACGACGCTCGCATTGACCGTCGTCGCCTCTGCACAAAAGACCGGCGGCATCTGTGCATACATCGACGCCGAACACGCAATGGACCCGGAATACGCGACCAAGCTCGGCGTCAACATCGATGACATGCTCATCTC
>JBKJRA010000184.1:0-10474 GCA_046594975.1 Pyrinomonadaceae bacterium
CTTACAGACGCTGAAGAGCCATTTTATCGCTGTGGAGGTCGATTCCCTGGTCTTTTTTGAACTCATCAATGATCCAGTTGACGAAGTTCTCGTCAGCTGGATCATTGATGAGTTCAAAAAAGACCAGGGAATCGACCTCCACAGCGATAAAATGGCTCTTCAGCGTCTGAAAGAGTCGGCCGAAAAAGCAAAAGTCGAGCTGTCGTCAGCAATGGAAACCGAGATCAATCTGCCGTTCATCACGGCCGATGCTTCGGGACCGAAGCACCTCGTGACCAAGCTCACGCGTTCGAAATTTGAGCAGCTCGTCGAACCGATCCTAAAACGCCTCATGGGCCCAGTCGAACAGGCCATCAAGGACGCAGGTCTTGAGCCGAAGGATATAGAGGAGATCGTCCTAGTCGGCGGATCGACCCGCATCCCTAAGGTGCAGGAAATGGTCAAGGATTTCTTTGGCAAAGAGCCGAATAAATCGGTCAACCCTGACGAGGTCGTCGCTCTCGGAGCAGCGGTCCAGGCAGGTGTTTTGGGCGGTGAAAAGACCGACATTCTGCTACTTGATGTCACGCCTCTGAGCCTCGGTATCGAGACTTTAGGCGGTGTTATGACGCCGATGATCCAGAAAAATACGACCATCCCGACACGCAAAAGCGAGATATTCTCGACCGCGTCCGACAACCAAACGTCGGTCGAGGTCCACGTCATTCAGGGCGAACGTCCCATGGCAGGTGACAACAAAACGCTTGGTAAATTCCATCTCGTCGGCATTCCGCCCGCACCTCGCGGCGTGCCCCAAGTCGAGGTCACTTTCGACATCGACGCAAACGGCATCGTCAACGTATCTGCAAAGGACGTCGGAACAGGTCGTGAACAGAAGATCACCATCACTTCGTCGTCAGGTCTTTCAAAAGAGGAAATCGACAAAATGATGCGTGATGCAGAGTCTCACGCTGGTGAGGATGAAAAAAAGAAATCCGAGATCGAGGCAAGAAATCGCCTTGACGGCCTGATGTACAGCGTCGAAAAAACCTTTTCCGAAAACAAGGATAAGGTTGACGAGGCATCTGCCACCGAGCTCGAAGCTGCGATCGCTGAGTCCAAAACGGCCCTTGCCGGATCGGATGTTGAGGCGATGAACAATGCGTTCGAGCGTCTCCAGACGGCTTCGCACAAGCTTGCCGAGGCACTCTACAGTCAGACCGCAGCACCCGAAGGTGAAGCAGGCAGTGGTGAGGAACAGGCTTCGTCGGCGTCGGCAGGTGCTGACGGCGGCCAGACAAATGCTGATTGCGAAGGGCATGTCATCGACGCCGAGTATGTCGATGTCGAACCCGATGGCAAAGATAAAAAGTAAAAACTCGGGACGAGTGACGAGGGGCGAGGGACAAGCTAAAACTCAGTTTGCCTCTCGTCCCTCATCCCTTTAAACTTGTCCCTGATCTAAATGGCAAAAACGGATTACTACCAAATTTTAGGCGTCAAAAAAGATGCGAAAGCGGACGAAATTAAAAAGTCGTACCGTCGTTTAGCGCGCAAATTCCATCCCGATGTGAACCCCGGCGATAAAGCCTCCGAAGATAAATTTAAGCAAGTGCAAGAGGCTTATGAAGTGCTGTCTGACGAGAAAAAACGCAAGGTTTTTGACCGTTTCGGATATTACGCTGACAATCTCGATGCCGATTCCCCATTTACTTCTGGTGCTGCTAGCGGCGGTGCTCCGGGCGGAGGGTTTGATTTTTCGGGCTTTGATTTCTCAGGCACACCGGGCGGCCAGGCTAGCAGTGGATCGAGCTTTCGCGACATATTTTCCGATCTCTTCAGCGGCGGCGGACAAAGAGCCGAACCGGAGCTTCCGCGTCCGATGCCTAAAAAGGGCCGCGACATCGAAATACCTCTTGCTCTGAGTTTCGAAGAGGCTTTTACAGGCCTTACTACCAACATCACTGTCAACCGCAGCGAGCAATGTTTGCGTTGCCAGGGTGCAGGTGACACGGGCGGACCGGTCGTGACCTGCCCAACATGTAAGGGTTCCGGACAGGTGATGCGAACAGGAGGCCGGCTGCAATTCTCACAACAATGTTCTGACTGCGAAGGCACAGGCCGCCGCCGCCAGCCGTGTAGCCTATGTAACGGCAAGGGCGTCACGCCAAAGACCGAACAGGTCAAGATCAAAATTCCGGCTGGTGTTGATACAGGCTCGCGTGTACGCATCGCAAAAAAAGGCCATGGCGGACGGCTCGGTGCCGAGCCAGGCGATCTGTTCATTTTGACCAATGTCGGCAAGCACAAATTCCTTGAACGCAAGGGCGATAATGTCTATATCACAGTGCCGATAACGGTTCCGGAGGCGGCGCTCGGAACTAAGATCGAGGTTCCGACCGTCGAGGGCAAAGCTGCCCTAAAGATCCCGTCTAGCACCGAGTCCGGGCAGAAGTTTCGTCTTCGCGAACGCGGTTTTCCGAGCTTAAGAAACCCGAGCCTTCGCGGCGATCAATTTGTCGAGGTTAAGATCGCTTTACCAAAAGTGATCTCCGAGGAAACAAAGGAAGCCTTGAGACAGTTTGAAAAACTTAATCCCGAAAACCCGAGAAAAGTGATCGGATTAGAATAATGAAAAAGCGAGTTAAAACCTACACGATCAGCGCTGTAGCGGAGCTTTACGACATCCACCCGCAGACCTTGCGACTATACGAGCGCGAGGGTCTCTTGCTGCCGTCCCGATCCATAGGTAACACTCGCCTATACGAAGACTCAGACCTCGAACGCTTAGAAGTCATTCTCTCTCTCACGCGTGAACTTGGTGTGAATCTCGCCGGAGTTGAGATCATCCTGAACATGCGTGCCAAAATGGATCAGATGCAGCAGGAGTTTGAGCATTTTTTTGAGTATCTAAAGACCCATGCCAGCGAATTCTCACGTCAAAACAGCGCTTTTTCGTCCAGCGAGGCCCTCATCCCGATCTCGCGATTTCGCGTGACTCGGATTCGCCAACCACAGTCCGAAGAAGAATAGTATTAAATCTGCTCGAAAATAACCGCTTACCAGCAATTTAAGCCATCAATACTCGCTTTCTCTTTGCTTTCTAGGCCTTTTTGAGATACGTTTTTAACTTCAGATTATAAATTCGTTAGGAGTACCACTCAATGTTAGGAAAAGCTTTACTACGTATCTTTGCGTTTACATTCGCTCTTATTGTTTTCAGCATGATCGCCGTTGCTCAGGATCTTGATGACGTTACATTTACGGGCAAGGTCACCGATACCAACGGCCTGGTAGTTGTCGGTGCCAGCGTCACCGCCACTTCCGTAAATACAGGGGAAACCCGCACCGTCGTCACTGACGACGAGGGCCGTTACAGGCTCATCAAACTAAAACCCGGAACCTATAAGATCAAGGCTACCGGCAGCGGCTTTGGTATTCAAGAAACGCCTGAGATTGTAACGATCTCTGCCCAAAACGTGGCTAAAGATTTCAAACTCAGTCCTGCCGATGTGAAAGCCGAAACCACAGTAACTGTTACAGACGACGATGGCCCTCCGGTCGATACGACACGGACAATTGTTGGCGGCACCATCACTGAACGCGACATCGAAGAAATCCCTAACAGCACTCGAAATGCTTTAGATCTAGTTCTTACTCTTGGTGGTACATCCGAAGAGCAATTATCAACAAGCGGCCTTGCCGAAGACAGAGGTCAAAACCCATCAAATGCGCCGCTTGAGCAGGGCAATTTTTCGATCTCCGGCGGAACGGCTTATTCGAACAATATCACCGTTGATGGTCTAGATAACAACGACGACCGGACATCACGTGATAGATTTCAACCCTCGCTCGAAGCGATCGCGGAGGTTCAAGTCATTGCCAATCAATTTTCTGCAGAATATGGTCGAGCTTCAGGTGGACGTATAAATATCAGGACCCGCTCAGGCGGTAATAAATTTCGTGGACGCGCATTTGGTTTTTTCCGAGACGAAAGCCTAAATGCAAATTCCTGGTATAACAATAGCCGTAATATTCGCCGCCTGCCATTGCAGGAGATCAATCCCGGTTTTACGATCAGCGGCCCGGTGATCCTACCTTTTGGCGAAGGTAAATCCATTTATGACGGACATAATCGCACTTTTTTCTCGGTTGCGTATGAAAATGACAAAATCGCAGATACTACTTTGATCGACGCATATCTTCCAGTGGTTCAGAATCCGAGATATACGCTTCCGTCTGGTCCGACCGGGTCGACGCAATTTTGCGATAATGCGACGCCGTCCAATTGTCCCGCGACCGCCGGGTTCATCCAGGCTTACAACAAGCTCTACTCCACGCCGAACACCAGCAATGTACTCTCCGCGAGGATCGACACAAAACTCTTTAAAAACAACGACTTTACGTTTGGCCTTCAGTTCGCGCGTAAAAATAACAAACGTACTAACGGCAACACCGTGACAAAGTTGGAAAATGCTTTCCAAGCGAAAAACAACGATACCAACGCATATAACTTCACGGATAATCAAGTGTTCGGTTCGAATGTGGTCAACCAGTTCCGGGCACAATGGTCCAAATACACCCCTAGTTTTGAGGCTCCGAATCCTTTTGATCCCGTGGTGATCGTTGCTTATCGCGATCCGGTAACCAATGGCAATAGGAGTCTAGTAATGGGCAATTCGACGGTTAGCTCAGGTAGTAATTTCCCGGATACCCGAGACGAAACGCGCTGGCAATTTCAAGATTCGCTCACCTGGCTGCGAGGCAGGCATAGTTTCAAGATGGGATTCGACACGCAGAACGTGGTCTCCAAAGTTGTAAACCTTGGAGACGCAACGGGAACTTTTAATTTCCCCAGCGTTTTCGATTTTTCCAGGAATTTCCTCAGCCAATACCGTCAAAATTTTGGTACTGGTCAAGATGTTAAGAATAGATACTACGGATTTTTCTTTAATGATCAGCTGCAGCTGCGTCCGACGGTCACTCTGAGTGCAGGCATCCGTTATGAGAAAGAAACAGCGGTGAATGACAACAACAACTTTGGCCCCAGAGTAGGCATTTCTTGGGATCCTTTTAAATCCGGAAAGGGCGTCATCCGTTTTGGAACCGGTATTTTTTATAATCGAGTTCTCCTGAGAACCGTAGGGGAATCCATTCAAAACACGGGGGGCAACTTGATCGGTTTTAACTCCAATAGCATCGGGACATCGGGTTCCGACTCGAGGCAGTTGGCCATTGAGGCAGCTATTAGTAACTTATTTCCCGCTAGTTTTGCCACCGTGGCAGACCTAAAAGCATTGGTTCTCTCGGCCTGTCTTACAGTGCCGGTTGCTAACCGGTTGGCTCCCTGCAGTGACAGTCTTGGTTTCTCTGCAAGTGGTGTGATCGCCGGAACGCCGCTGCGACAAGTTGAAAAAAATCTGAAAATACCGGAAAGCTACCAGTTCAATGTTGGGTTTGAGCGTGAGCTTTGGAAAGGCTGGGTATTTGAGGCCAACTACACTTGGAACAAGACCGTCCATCTGTGGCGTGACACGAATATTAATGTGCCTGTCCTCCCGGCAGGATTTGCTAGCTTTACCGATTATCTGCTAACACACCCCTACACTATTACAAACCAGAATGGAACGTTGCGAACATATAGCTTCGTACTGGGATCTACGACTGACACGACTGGGGTCGGGGCATGCAGCTCCACTACCACAAACACGTGCGTGGTTAATCTTAACTCGAGCAGCACGGGCACGACGAACCCGGCGGCGGCAAGTACCGGAAACAATAACAACGCTACCGGTAATCCGATCCCGATCGCCAAGGCGGCTATTGGCGGCCTGCGGCCGTTCCCACTCATCGGTGACGAGATTTCGCAAATCGGATCGCTCGGTAACGCTTTTTACCAAGGGCTTATTCTTGAGCTTCGGAGCCGCTTCCGCAAACTCGGCCACGGCTTTGGTGCATCTTACCGCGTGGCCTACACGCTGTCGAAGACAATGGACGACGGCTTGAACAATACGGCAAATGCGGAGATAGATGGCGACTTTTCACGCGAGTGGGCTCGCAGCCTCCAGGATCGTAGACATCGACTGGCGTTTTCGGGATCGTTTGAGATGCCAAAGTGGCTTGGTAAATTAAAGTTTTCGCCGCTCGTTCGATTCGGCAGTTCCGCACCTTTCAGTTTGGGTAATGGGTCAAACGCGGACCGCAATCTCAATGACAACTCAACGGATCGCCCCAATTTTTCGGGAAATATCAAAGACATCGTTTGGCGCGCGCCAGGCTCGCCGATCCCGACCGCACTGCTTGCACAGTTTTCGCTTCAGCCGATCGGGTCTAAGAGTGGAAATTTGCCGCGCAATGCGGGTACAGGACCAAGTTTCTATACCTTTGACCTCAGCATGACGCGGGAATGGAAAGTGGGTGAACATCTTAAATTTAGGCCCGTGATCGAGGTAGGCAATATCCTAAATGCCGCGGTGTTTAGCTACGGCTCGGCATTTATTAATCTTGGAGCACTGACAGCAGATCAGACCTCGTTTTTGGTTCCGACCCGCACCTACCGTCAGCGGCAGATGCGTCTCGGTATTCGTATAGATTTCTAGTTTTATTATATCGTGAAAACTTAGGATCGCCGGAAACGGCGGTCCTTTTTTTATGTAAAAATCTTGGTGACGTACATTGCTTTCGCGTGATAAGCTAAAGTGTTGAACATTTTTGTTCACGGGTGAATTATGACCCATGTGACAGCAGACCCGACCACCGCAGTTAGCGAGACTACGATCGAATCGGTCTTGTTGGACGCTGACCTTTTTGTAAAATATAGTTCGCCCGAAAAGGCGTTTGCACTCTTGCGCAACTCATTAGAACGGTCTCCTCGCTCGATACAGCTGCGGGAAAAAATGCGTGACATCTGCGTCAAGCAAAAGAATTTGAACGAGGCCGCTAAGCAATGCCTCGCTCTTGTCAGCCTCTACATCGCTCGCGAAGATTTCGATGTTGCCTACGACCGGCTCCAAGAGGCAAAGTTGCTCGATCCGCGTATCTCGGTCGCACCGGGGCTTGAGGCCATTCGCCGGGCCAGACGACCGGATTTTGCCACTAACAAGGATAGACCTCAAAAGGTTCGCACGGACGTGACGTTTGCGGGTAATCTTGCTTATGTGAGCGTTTTTGATGCGGTTCAAGTGATCGAAAACTCAAAAATGACGGGTCTGCTGCTTATCAAATCCGATATGTATCTCGGGAATGTCGCGTTCAATGAAGGCAGGATAGTAGATTCTGAATGTAATGGCAATAATGGGGTCGCAGGGTTTCGCGAGATAGTTGAGATTAGCAGCGGGACGTTTGAATTTTCGACCTCCGAACATGAGTTTCCCGTTGTTATCACTGTCTCCAGCAACACCAATTTCCTCCTCGATGTGCTTACCGAACTCGACAACGAACGCGCCGAAAAACAAGGCCTCAGAAACGTTGGTAGTGAAGTAATTTAATTTGACTTCGCACCCCAAATACAACAAAATATAGTGCTTCCCCAAATTCAGAGCACTATAGAATGTTTAAGCTGCAGCGCCTAGAAATAACAGGATTTAAGTCATTTGCCGACTACACCGAACTCGTTTTCTCGGGCAGCGGCATCACTGCCGTCGTCGGGCCTAACGGCTGCGGTAAGTCAAACGTATCCGATGCGATCTCGTGGGTCCTTGGCGAACAGAGGGTCAAATCCTTGCGCGGCGGCGAGATGAAAGATGTCGTTTTTGCCGGAACAAAAACCCGTAAACCCGGCGGAGCGGCTGAGGTCGTGCTGCACCTCGTTCGCGACGATACATTTTTTGACATCCACGAAGAAAATGAGCTCGAGGACATCGACGAAGCCTTGAGTGGTATCGACGAAAATGCCGTCGATATGGACGAGATCGAGGCTGTTGAATCTGAGCCTGACGAAGCCATTGTCGAGCTTGCCATCGAAAGGGCTGAGATCCAGGATGAGTCCGAAGTCGAAACCGTCAAAGCCCTCGCAGTCGGTTCGACGCAGTTCGTTGAAACAAAAATTAAATCAAAACGCCACTGGCGTCCACGCACTTTCGCCCTCGATTTCGCTCCCGGTGAAGCTGTTTCTGTCACGCGCCGCTTGTATCTATCCGGCGAGAGCGAATATCAGCTTAACGGCAAAACTTGCCGCTTGCGAGACATCACAGATCTTTTTGCGGGAACAGGACTTTCCGGTTCGCACTACGCAATCATCGAGCAAGGCCGCATCGGCCAGATATTGTCCGCAAAACCCGCTGACCGCCGCAGCCTGATCGAAGAAGCCGCCGGGATTTCAAAATTCCGAGCCCGCCAGCGTGTCGCCGAAACCAGACTTGAATCGGCCAAATCCAATCTTGCACGAATCTACGACATTGTTTCCGAGATCGATACACGCGTAAATTCGCTTCGGCGGCAAGCGTCAAAGACGCGGCGGTTCAAGATCTTGCAAGAGGAATTTCGCGATCTGCTGCGTCAGCTTTACGCCGCCGAGGGCAAATATCTATCGGATCTTTCCGCAGATCTAAAGCTCCAACTCGTCGCTGCTGAGGCAAACGAGACCGAGCTGCATAGACATGTCATAGCCAAAGAGGAAGCCGCCCGCGGAGCGACCGCCACGGCTCGTCGTGCCGAGGAAAGCCTCGCCGAGCTGCGGCAGATCCATTCAAATAACGCCCTCGAACGCGACCGTGCGGAGCGGGAGCATATTTACAAATCTGACCAGATTGTCGGCCTTAATAACCGATGCGAAACCCTGCGCGGCGAGATCTCGACAAGCGAAGAGCGGATGAAAATGCTTGACTCAGAGCTAGAGCGGCTACGGACCGAAGAACAGCACGAAAGCACCGAACATCTCAAAGCCGAGACCGAACTGCGTGCCTCGGAGGACCAGCATCGCGAAGCCGCCGCTGCATTTGCAGCGATCGAATCCTCTGTCGAAACCGTGCGTTCCGCCCTGATGCAGCATACGTCGGCGGTAGAGCGATTCGACGAGATCGCACGCCAGCTCGACAACAATCTTGAGCGTCTCGCATTGCGCGCCGAGGGACTTGAGAAAGAAGGACAGCGTACTGCCGATACATTTTCAGCCAATCGGAAACAGGCTGACGCACTCGCCGCGAGCCTCACCGCTGAGGAGACAAAGCTCGTCGGCCTCAATTCGGAAAAAGATCAATTGCTCGCCATCACTACAGACTCACGCAACTCTCAGCGGACTGCCGAGAGTGAACTGCAGACGATCCAAAGTGAGCATTCGGCAAAAAAACATCGCCTCGCGACCCTGCTCGAACTTGAAGAAAAACGTGCCGTCTATACGCCGCAAGTCCAAAAACTTTTTGCTGAGGAAAAGAACATAGGTGTGCGGCTCGCTGGCGTTTTGGCCGACCGCTTGAATGTTGTACCCGAAGCGGAGACCGCCGTCGAAACTCTCTTCGGCGCATTTCTCGAAGCCGTCGTTGTCGAGTCGCTCGATGAAGCAAAACGCGTCTCCGACTGGCTCAAGGCCAACGACATCGGCCGCACAGCGATGATCATCTTGCCGAAAACAGCAGATACCAAGAGCGAGCCTACTAGTGCCAATGGCGGTACCATTGCCGATATGCTTGGTGTAACGGCGGACCTCGCAAAAGTTTTGCGCTCAATTTTTCCGCGTGAAATGTCCGCCAGATTGGTGCGTGAGCTCAACGCAAAAGACGTGTCTGACGGCGACATTCTCGTCAATTATAATGGCGACTTGCTACTTGGCGGCCTTCTTTTTGTTGGTGGTAACAGCTCGGCGACAGGTACGAACGCGTCCTTGCTGGCGTTCAAACGCGAGCTCAATCACCTCGACAAAGACTGCACCCGCCTGACTCGCGACATCGAAAAAGCCGCGAAAAAGGTAGAATCTGCACGCACCGCTCTAGTCGTAAACGAAAGCAAAATGGTCGATCTCCAGTCGCTAATAATCAAGATCGACCGCGGCATTCACGGCTTGCAGATACAGGTTCGCTCTGCCCGCGAAGAGATCCAGCGAACCGAGCGTCACCGCAAGGTCGTCGCCGACGAATCCGGCCAGATCCAGGCTGAGATCCTCGACGCCAAAACAAAACGCGACGATGCAGTTACCGGCAAACTGGCCGCCGAAACCGCGCGTCTTGAAGCCGCCACATCACTCGAACGCTTTGCCGCAGACCTCAATCAAGCCAGAGAGGCAACCGCCGCCGCGAGCGCCGTTCTCAACGACAAACGCATGATCGCCGCGACATCCGATGAGCGTCGGCGTTCGGCGGTTAACGCTCTGCGGCGTGTTGAGAACGAGGGCAAAGAGATCGAATCCCGTCTTGCCCTGCAAAACCTTGAGATCACCGAGGCGACTGGAAAGATCAAAAATCTACACACCGCTATCAACGAGATCACCGACCGCATCGCCTCCGCCGGTACGCAGGTTTCAACCGAGGGCCACGAGCTGACGGCGGCGATCACGGGACTCGCG
>JBKJRA010000297.1:0-4388 GCA_046594975.1 Pyrinomonadaceae bacterium
GTTGACCCGATATGATCATCGAACGGGTCAGGAGCGAAACGTCGATGTCTATCCGGATAATCCGATGGGTTCGGGTGCTGAAAGTACTAAAAATCGCTTTCAGTGGAACTTCCCGATCATATTCTCGCCTCACAAAACTGACGGCAAATATGCTCTTTATACCGCAGCCCAGACGCTTTTCCGTTCGCTGGACCAAGGACAGTCGTGGCAAGCGATATCTCCGGATCTGACACGCAACGACAAGACAAAACAACGATCGTCGGGCGGCCAGATATCGCAGGATAATACGAGCATCGAGTATTACGATACGATCTTTACCGTTGACGAATCACCAGTAAAACAAGGCGTGATCTGGACAGGCAGCGACGATGGACTGGTTCAAATAACGCAGGATAATGGTAAGACATGGAGCAATGTAACACCTAGTGACCTGCCTGAATGGGTTCAGATCAATCAGATCAAAGCATCGCCGTTTGACGGCGGGACTGCCTACGTTGCTGCAGTTAATTACAAGAACGACGATCAAAAGCCTTATCTCTACAAGACGACTGATTTTGGTAAAACATGGAAAAAGATCGTTAACGGGATACCCTCCGATCAATTTACGAGGGTTGTTATCGAAGATCCCAACAAAAAAGGCTTTCTGTATTCGGGAACCGAGCGCGGTATTTACTATTCGGTAGACTCAGGTGAAAATTGGCAGAGCCTGCAATTAAATCTGCCAATTGTGCCGATAGCCGATCTGACTATACAAAAGCGTGAAAAGGACCTCGTAGTTGCGACTCACGGACGATCATTTTATGTTTTGGATAATCTGCCGGTGCTCTATCAGCTAGCTGATGCACAACGCTCAGAGGCATTTCTGTTCACGCCTGAGGATGCCTACCGGACTGCGGGCGGGGGCGGACAATTACCCGCAACGGCAACTGTTGGAGCAAATCCGCCGAATGGTGTTGTTGTAAATTACTATCTTAAAGATAAAACTGCGAAAGAGATCACGCTCGAGTTTCTCGACCAGCAAGGCAAGCTTTTGCGTAAGTTTACCAAGCCGGCAGATAAACCGGGCAGCCCTGCTACTCCTGAAGTAGGCGGATCCGGCCGGGGAGGAGGCGAACCCGTGGTGCCTGCCGAAGCGGGATTCAATTCATTTGTGTGGAACTACCGTTTGCCAAATGCTACTAATCTTCCGGGTCTGATCATGTGGGGCGGGTCGCTTGCAGGCCCGCGTATCACTCCCGGTAATTATCAAGTTCGATTAAGCATCGATGGTAAAGCAATATCGTCCGCACCTTTTTCGGTCAAGTCCGATCCGCGCCTGACTGTTACAGCCGATGATCTTGCAAAACAATTTGATCTGATGCAAAAGATCACGACGAAACTTTCTGAAACGCATAACACGATATTAGAGATAAGAGATACACGAACGCAGCTTGAGAATATTTCGCGTCGACTAAAATCTCCTGATCAAAAAGATCTCATTGACCGTGCCAAAGAAATATCAAAAAAACTTACAGATATTGAGGAAGCGTTAAATCAGACAAAGATACGCAGCGGTCAGGACGCTCTGAATTTCCCGATACGTCTCAATAACAAGCTTGCAGCCCTCGGAGCATCGGTCGATAGTTCCGACGATCCGCCAACTAAACAGGCTTACGCCGTCTATAGCGATCTCGTAGCCCAGATCGACGGTCAGCTTGCAATGTTTGCCAAGATCAAAGCTGAGGACATCGGTGAGTTTAACAAACAGTTTGCCGCGAAGGGGTTGCCGGTGATAATTCCGGGCAAATAAGAAATTGGTAACTAATCCTCGCCTATATCTTCGTTCCAGATTTCAGGGGATTCGTCGATAAAACGACGGAGCATATCAATGCACTCGGCAGAATTCATATCGATGACCTCGACGCCATTTTCGCGGAGCCAGTCGATGCCGCCTTGGAAAGTTTGCGATTCGCCGACGATGACCGTGCCGATCCCGAATTGCCGAACTAAACCACTGCAATACCAGCACGGAGCGAGCGTGGTGACCATTATCGTGTCGCGGTAGCTGCGTTGGCGGCCCGCTTTGCGAAATGCGTCAGTCTCGCCGTGTATCGACGGATCGCTTTCCTGCACACGTCGATTATGGCCGCGTCCCAGTAGATTGCCATCGCAGTCGAATAGAGCAGCCCCGATAGGAATGCCGCCTTCAGCAATGCCCATCTTTGCTTCGGCAATAGCAATGTCGAGCAAGAATTGTTTATCGATTTCAGGTTTCATAATCTGCGATTTTATCGGCAAACGGTCACTTATGCTAATCTCACTTAGTATGCCGCAGAATTTTCGACCGGGTGATTTTCTGGTTTTTCAGCTCGAAGCAGGCTTCGCCTTACTGCGGTTGCTTGCCGTGGACGTGGTTGACGGGGACTATATCTGGCACGTCGTCGGATATGGCGATTTTTTTCTCGATGTAGATACTGCCGAAGCCGCGTCTGCATCGCCTGCAAGTTTATCGCTGAATAGTCCGCACATTGCTCTCACAAACCGTGCATTTGAAAGTACGCAAGTTGCCAAGATCGCAAATGTTGAGCTGACTGAGAAAGAACTCGACCCGTTGAATAAATGGAGAAAAGACGACAACCAGGTGGTTTCTGATCGCTCGGTTAGGCTGATGATGGGATTACGATGAACGCTTTTGCGTTTTGACTAGGTGTTTTGTCGTGCTGTCCGTCACGCTAGGCGGGACCATATTGCTGTAGTCAGGCCGATCCAATAACTTCGCCGTTGAAACTGTACCAAGATCTTTTGCTACCGTTTTGTTATTAGAATTTCTGCGTTTCCACTGTTTCTTTAACTTTCTCGTTCGAATGAACGTTTGAATGTGCCAACCGCCCATCGCGATCAACAGTCCGGCTGTAGCATATATCAACGGATGCGTATTATCTCGAAAACCTAAAAACACATACAGCAAAATCGCTAGTGTAAAGCTAACTATGACCGTCATCAGTGAGAGCACCGTATTTACTTTAATGTTTTCTTCGGCCGGAGATTCTTTCTTGACCGGTTTATTAAGATCAGGCAGAAATGTGCCGCATTGTCGGCAATACGTCTCTTCGATCTGATCGGCTTTTCCGCACTTTGGACAATACATAACAAGTTGATGAGCAAAACGGGTACGACCTTGCTGCAACTTTAGTTCAATGTAGTTTTCGCCGCTTTAACTCGCGTTCGAGCATTTCAAGCTCTCGACTGACCTGTCCTGCTGCAGACGAGTTTTCCTCGGCACGGCGGATCAGATATGGAATGGCGTCAGCGACAGGGCCGTATGGGACGTATTTGGAGACATTGTAGCCCTCGTTAGCAAGGACATACGAAATGCTGTCACCCATTCCGTAAAGCTGTGAGTAGAAAATATTTGGATGATCAGGTGAGATACCCATTTCGTGCATCACTGATGCGAGCCGCTGGGTGCTGATTTCATTATGCGTAGCCGCAACAAAAGCTATGTCTTTGAAATGCCGCATACAATATTCGAGTGCACCATTATAATCTGCATCGGTCGCAGACTTGGTTTCGTGGATAGGCGACGGGTAACCTTTCTCAATGGCCCTCTCGCGTTCTTTTTCCATATATGCACCGCGAACAAGCTTTACGGCTAAGATGTAACCGTCAGCGTGGGCTTGTCGGCGGGCATTTTTCAGAAAATGCAGACGGTCGGTGCGGTATAACTGCAACGTGTTATAAACTATCGGTTGCTCACGGTTAAACCGTTCCATCATCTCGGTCGCGAGTCGATCGATCGCATCTTGTATCCACGAATCTTCGGCATCTATGAAAACAGGCTGATCGATGGAATACGCATATTCACATATTTCTATGACGCGCCGGCGAATTCGTTCGCACTTAGCTTGGCTTTTGGCGTCGAGCTTCTTTTTACAACTCATTCGCTCTAAAGTCCCGAGCGGGGCAATGCCTGTCACCTTAAAAACGGCAAACGGGATATTTGGATCGTCCTTGGCTCGTTTTATTGTTCGGATGATCTCATTTTTTGTGAAGTCAAAATCTTCTTCGGTCGCCTTACCCTCGACCGAATAGTCGAGGATAGTACCTATCTTCGAGCGCCCCAGCGAGTCGATCGTTTTTTCACATTCTTCGATCGTCTCGCCACCGCAAAATTGCTCAAATATAGTCGCTTTTATCAAACTTTCGACCGGCAGACCCAATGACAAAGCAAATTTAGTAATGCCGCTTCCAACCGCATTCAAAAATGGCGAGTTGAGCATTTTAAAAAGGCGATATTTTTCTTTGAGCTGTACGTCGGATTTATCTGCAAAGGCAGTGGCGGAGTCCTGAAGATCGAGTCGGAATTCACTCATAAAACGCAACTTTACCACAGAGCACGCAGAGAGCAC
>JBKJRA010000339.1:0-6827 GCA_046594975.1 Pyrinomonadaceae bacterium
GGCAAGCCGCGTGCCTCGGCTTATATCGATGACTGCGCCGTCGCATGCAGCCCGCAAAACGATAAAGATGCGTACAAGAACTCGCTCGATTCCGTTCGCAGTATCCTTCGCCGGAAACGAAAACCGCGGCGAAATTGATAGATCAATTTATCGGATTGATCGAAAGAGCTTTTAGCGATTTGCACTTGAGCAAATAAAAAATGCTCTGTTATTATTTTGGGGCATCTTATATTTTCAGGAGTTTTATTAAAGTAATGAAAAAGTTGATTTTTGCGGTTGTTTTGGTTGTCGTATCGGTTTCCGGGGCATTGTCAGCGTTTGGGCAGAAGCAGTTGTCTAAGGAAGATATGTTTAAGGCGATGGCGGCTCTGACCAAGACGCAAAAGCCGGAGGACACGGAGAAAGCCTATGTGATGGCAAAGGAATATGTCGCGAGGTTTGGGAAAGAAAAGGATAAAGACGGCACGGTCGCAAAAATAAGCTCATTTGTCGACAAATACCGCGAACATCTGTTTTTTGAGGCGGTCAACGCTCATAAGTACGCCGATATATTTACGCTCGGGAAAGAGGTGCTGGCCGTGCAGCCGGACAATATCGATGTGCTGTTAAAT
Source organism: Pyrinomonadaceae bacterium (assembly GCA_046594975.1). Lineage (GTDB taxonomy): Bacteria > Acidobacteriota > Blastocatellia > Pyrinomonadales > Pyrinomonadaceae > OLB17. The sequence continues at coordinate 612 of JBKJRA010000339.1, forward strand.
ATGGCTTACGAAGGTTACAGTTCGGTCGGCCCGACTCAGAATAAGACCTATGTCGATGATTCGATAGTTTATGCGAAAAAGGCGATACAACTGCTTGATGGCGGCGGCGCTCCGAAATCGTTCGTACCGTTTAAGGACAAGGCCGACGCCGAAGCTTTTATGTATTTTGTGGCAGGGAATCTGACTTTTGAGAGAGATATGAAAGAAGCCGCCGCAACTGTCTATAAGGCTGTCCAGTTTGAGTCTTCGATAAAAAGTGCCGCACTGCCCTATTATCTGATCGCGAGCTATTACGAAGACGTTTATGCAAAATTATCGACTGACCTGAAAACAAAGGTCGATGCCAAAACTATAAGCGATGCCGATCAAAAAACCGCATTGGCTAAGATCACCAAGACGATCGACCTGATGATGGATGCTTATGCACGGACGGTGACACGTGCCGAGGCCGAAAAAAATCCCGATCTTGCTGCTTGGAACGAGCGTCTGGTGCAGATATATAAATTTGAAAAGAAAACCGATCTTGGTTTGAAGGAATTTATTGCTGCCGCTAACGCAAAGCCAATGCCTGATCCGAGTGCATTTCAATAGGCTATGTGGCTTTTTCGTCGTCGCGCATCAGCCGTGCGACGTGAAAGATATAGTGCCCCCCGGAAAAAACGTCAAAGGCAACGACCACGAAGTAAGTTGTCGGTAAGTACAGGCCGCTGTTAACCGGGAAAACGGCGGCTACGAGTATCAAGATGACTCCCACAACCTGAACGAACGTGCTGGCTTTGCCTAGCCATGACGGTTTGAAGCCGCGAAAACCTGTCATTACATTTATCGCACCCGCCACCGCCACGATCGCGATGTCGCGGCCGATGACTGCCGCCGTTACCCAAAATGGCACCGGCAAATGAGCCTGCGGCGGCAAAACTCCGGGCCAAGTCAGCATCACGAATGCGGTCGTCATCAACAGCTTATCCGCGATCGGGTCGATGATCGTGCCGAGCTCGGATTCCTGTTTGAACTGCCTCGCGACAAACCCATCAACTCCGTCCGAAACGCCCGCGATAGTAAACACGGCGAGAGCCCAGCCTTCGCGATGATAGACGAGCAGGATCGCAAACACCGGAATCAACGCAATGCGCAGAAACGTCAGGATGTTTGGGATCGTGATGATCTTTGTGGATACTTGCGATTCGCTCATTCTGCTGCCTTTAGCTCCAACAGCGTGATCTCTGGCGGGCAATGATAACGCATTGGGACGACAACCGTGCCGATGCCGCGTGTGATGTAAACCTGCGAATTTTTGCGTTTGTGCAGGCCGGCTTTTAGCTTGCGCTGCGGGAACAGACGCTTAGCATCATCGCGAACTTTTACTTGGCCGCCGTGCGTGTGGCCGCTCAATGTGAGGTCGATCCCCATGCGAGCGGCTTCGCGAAAGATGATCGGGTTATGGGCGAGGAGCAGTTTCATTTCGTCAGGATACGAGCCTTTCATCGACGCGGACACGTCCGTTTTGCCGACCATATAATCATCGACTCCGGCGAGCCAAAACGACGAACCGCGAGCCTCAAAACGTAACCCTTCGTTAATAAGGACTTGAATTCCCTCGCCGCGAAACAGATGTGTGACGAGATCGGCATCGGTCCAATGGTCGTGATTGCCGAGACATGCGAATGTGCCGTAACGCGATTTTAATTTGCCGAGGGCGGCCGCGACCGGAGCGATGTATTCGCGCTCATGCGACACATAATCACCCGTCAGCACAAACATATCTGGCCGCAAACGATTGGCAATTTTAACCGCTCGTTCGATGTGCGCGAGGTCGGTAAACGGGCTGTGATGGGTGTCAGAAAGCTGGATGATCTTAAATCCATCGAGGCGTTTTGGTAGGCGTGCGAGCGTGATCTCGACGCGCTCGAGCGACAGGCTGTTCGCCTCATCGAGTGCGATCTTTGCCTTTTTCGACCAATTACCGGCGAGCTTGCGGATCGGCTGGTCGGCGGCAACGTATGCGTTGATCCGTGCTGACAGCTTTCCCCGCTTTGTTCCCGTGTGTTCCATGTGGTGTCTAGCGATTATATCGCTTCGCGGCGGGTATTACAAAGAAATTAATTTTAGAAACTTGCGTTTGCCGACCTGGAGCAGAATGCCGTCGTGCGTGATGGCAATTTCGACATTCGCGGCCTTTTCGCCGTTGACCTTGACGCCGCCTTGGTCGATGAGGCGGCGGGCTTCGCCTTTTGAAGCGGCGAGACCAGTGTCAGCGAGCAGATCGGCGAGCTTGTAAATTCCGGCAGCGATCGACTTTTCCTCGATCTCGTCGGGAATTTCCTTTTGCACAAAGCGTTTGACGAAATCTTCTTCGGCGGCGGTCGCGGCTTCCGATGAGTGAAAATCGGTGATTATGAGTTTCGCGAGGCGGACTTTTAGGTTTCGCGGATTCTCGCCATTAGCAATTTGCGATTTTAGATCTAAAATTTCAGACGGCGAGAGATCGGTCAACAGTTCATAATACTTCCACATCAGGTCGTCGGAGATGGACATTACCTTGCCAAACATTTCGTTGGGCGGCTCTTCGATACCGATGTAGTTGCCGAGAGATTTCGACATTTTGTTGACGCCGTCGAGGCCTTCGAGCAGGGGCGTTGTGATGATGACCTGCGGTTCCTGTGCAAATTCGCGTTGGAGATTGCGGCCCATCAGAAGGTTGAATTTCTGGTCTGTGCCGCCAAGCTCGACATCGGCCTCAAGCGCGACCGAATCGTATCCCTGCACAAGCGGATAGAGCAGCTCGTGAAGCGAGATGGGCTTTTCGTCAGGCATTCGCTTGGTGAAATCGTCGCGTTCAAGTATCTGCTTGACGGTCGTTTTGGCGCAGAGCTTGACGAAATCGGCGGCGGTAAATTTGTCGAGCCATTCGCCGTTAAAACGCAGCTCAGTTTTTTCAGGGTCGAGCAGTTTGAACATCTGCCGTTTGTAGGTTTCGGCATTTGCATTGATCTCTTCGCGAGAAAGCGGCGGCCGCGTGATATTTTTGCCCGACGGGTCCCCGATCGTACCTGTAAAATCCCCGATCAGAAAAATTACCGTGTGCCCTAAGTCCTGAAACGCCTTGAGCTTGCGAATGACGACCGTGTGGCCGAGGTGAATGTCCGGAGCCGTCGGGTCTAGCCCGAGTTTGACACGGAGAGGCTTGCCGGTCTTTTCGGCACGCTCGAGCTTTTTCAGCAGGTCTTCCTCACGGATCACGTCAACGGTGCCTTTTTTCAGAAATTCTAATTGTTCGTCGATTGTCATAGATCGTTATGGCGTCTTTTCTATTACGATATTTTGCCTTAACGCTTATTTTTTAACAAACTAGATGGATGGTGAACGAATTGAAAGATCTGCATTTGGCTTTTATTGGTTGCGGTGTAATGGGCGAATCGATGATCGCGGGGCTGCTGCGCAAAGGCATTGTCGCTGCCGCACAAATTACGGCGAGCCATCCGCGTGAGTCGCGTCGTGCGGAGCTAAAGGAGCGGCACGGCATCGAGGTTTTTGCGGATAATGCGGAGGCAGTTAAGGCAAATTCTGTAGCCGTCATCTGCGTCAAACCGCAGCGTCTCGAACGCGTATTAAATGATCTAACAGGCAAACTGCATCCCGACCAGATGGCGATCTCGATCGTCGCCGGTGCAACTATTGAGAAACTGGCGGGCGAACTTGGCACGGCGAAAGTTGTCAGAGCGATGCCGAATACGCCTTCGCAGATCGGTGCGGGAATTACGGCTTGGACCTGTACTGTTGCTGTCGATGCTACGGAACGCGGGCACGTCCGCGAGATGCTATCGGCGCTCGGAAAAGAATTATTCGTCGAGACCGAAAATATGATCGACATGGCGACTTCCCTATCAGCGACCGGCCCGACGTATATATTTATGGTGATGGAGGCGTTGACCGACGCAGGCGTTCATCTCGGGTTCTCACGCGATATGGCGAAAGAACTCGTGCAGGAAACGATGCTCGGCTCGGTCAAATTTGCAATCGAGTCGCACAAACACCCCGCCGAACTCCGCAACATGGTCACATCCCCCGGAGGAACCTCCGCCGAGGCGATCTACCAGATGGAAAAAGGCTCGCTTCGCACTGTGTTGTCGAAAGCGGTTTACTCGGCTTACAAACGTGCGGTGGAATTGGGAAAGAAGTAAAAGGCTAGGCTGCTCGTTTATCAACTGCATCTTCTAGTAACTCGTGCAGTAAAGTCTGGTAAGGCGTTTCTTTTTTCGCGGCCATTTTTCGAATCTTTGAAAGCAGGCTTGGCGCTATCCGAAAAGCGATCAATTGCTTGGCATTTCCGGTCGTAGGGCGGCCTATCCTGACCGCTCGTTTTAGTTCATCTGGTGTCGATTCGGGAATGTCGGAAAAGTCGATATCACGATCCGAGATATGCTTCACGTTCGCGGTGCGACGCACGCCTTGCACTGATGATGCGGGTTGTTTCTTTGTCATTTGTCGAATTTTTCGTTGTATAAACGATCAGCAATATTCGGTCAATAGCCGACATTGCCAAACGCTTACGCCTATCTTCCGCTTGTGAATGGGCTGCATCTACCCAGTCCAACCCATTCTCATCGTCAAACGCGGTTGCCGCCTCTTCGAAGGACACGCCATGCTTTTCAAAGTTGAGTATTGCTTTTGGTATATCCCAACTAAACATATATTAGTGTATATACAATAAGTCAGTCAAGATTTATTTCACTTCAAATACTTATCAAACCAATCCAGATTTGCCTGCATGGCGGCGATCTGCATTTTTGGCTCGACCGGGCCATGAGGCTGGCGTGGCAAGACGAGCATTCGCGTCGGAACGCCTTGTTGTTTTAGGGCGTTGTAAAACTCGTATCCCTGCGAGATCGGGACGCGAAGGTCGGCGTCGCCTTGCTCGATGAGGGTCGGCGTGGTGACGCCTTTGATGTTGAACATCGCGGAATGTTTCGCATAGACCTCTGGGATCTCCCAAGCCTGGCCGCCGAAATAATCCGGCACGAAATCCGGAATGTCGGCGGTGCCGTTAAAGCTCATCAAATTTGTGACCGGAGCCCCGGCAGATGCTGCCTTGAACCGCTTGGTCTGCGTAACGATCCAGCTCGTCATAAAACCGCCGTAACTCCAGCCCATAACGCCCATTCGGTTAGGGTCGGCGACACCCATTGCGATGACCTTATCAACGCCTGTCATCAGATCCTGATAGTCCATTCCGCCCCAATCCTTCATATTTGCACGGCGAAACTCTGTGCCGTAACCGGATGAGCCACGCGGATTCGCACGCAGTATTGCATAACCACGCGATGCAAATGTCGCGAGCGGATAGACGCCTCGGTTACCTATGTAACTCTGGTTAAAGACACCAGCCGGGCCGCCGTGGACATTGAGGATGAACGGTACTTTGGTTCCGGCAACGTAGCCAACCGGGTAGGTCAAAAGGCCCTCGATCTCGCGGCCGTCAGTGCTTTTCCATTTAATAACTTCGGTTTTGCCGACGGGCATTTTGGCGATCTCTTCGTTAGCGTGAGATACCTGAACACTGCCGCCGCCCATTTTATGAACAAAAACCTCCGCTGGTTTGCTCGTTGATTGGATGACCATTCCCGCGGCGGTCGCCGTGCTGTTGATACTCATCGAGGCGACGACGGCGTCCATGTGATTTTCTTCGGTAATTTTTCCTGTTGCAACATCTATATAATAGAGCGAAGTGCCGGTTCCCTTTGCCTCATAAAAATAGATACGTTTGCCGTCCGCCGCCCAAGACAGAACGCTCGGCTGACTATCAAACGAGCCGTCGAAAACGCGCGGAGCCCCGCCGCCAGCCGGATAGACGCGGATCGTATAACTCTGCGCCCAGTGTCCCGAATCTGACGCAATACCTGATATCCATTTGCCATCGGGCGAATAGTAGAGCGCCGACTCTGCCGAATCTTTGACGGTCGCAAGCGGCGTGACCTTGCCGCTCGCGACATTGACGGTGGCGATATCAGAGGACGGCCAGAAATTAGGGCTCGGATCTGAGACGTGGTTATAGACGATGGTCGAGCCGTCGGGCGACCAATTGAACCCGGTAACGCTTCGGTCGTCGGTCGTCAGCTTGCGCGCATCACGCCTGCCGTTAGCGTCCTTAGCGACGGGCATAACGTAGAGCCGTGCCATCTTGGTATTTTCATTGGGCCAGTGAAAATCGTTGCGGCT
>JBKJRA010000010.1:0-7691 GCA_046594975.1 Pyrinomonadaceae bacterium
CTCGTGATGGAGTATGTGGAAGGCGAGGCTCTACACGATCTGCTGGCACGCGAAAAATCTCTGTCACCTGAAAAAGCTCTCGAATTAATTACCGCTGTCTGTGCAGGCGTGGGGGCGGCCCATCATCAGGGCATCGTTCACCGCGATCTCAAGCCTTTAAACGTCATGATCTGCAGTGACAAACCGACACTTTCGCAGTCAGTCAAGATCCTTGATTTCGGCCTTGCAAAGATCAAATCGGGCGAGCTTTTAGGCTCGTTCATCCAGGCTCAAACAACTGGACTGATGGGGTCGCCGTATTACATGGCGCCCGAGCAATGGGCTGACGAAGAGCCTGATTCGCGTTCGGACATTTATTCGCTGGGCGTGATGTTTTTCCAGATGGTTGCCGGCGATGTGCCTTTCAAGGGATCATCGATACCGGCGATCATGAAAAAGCACATCTCCGATCCGGCACCGACATTTGCCGATGTGGGGGTAAAGGTTTCGCCTGAACTGGAGCAAGCAGTTCTTCACACGCTGCAAAAAGATAAAAATAAACGCACCGCGTCGGTCGAGATATTTGTTCAGGAACTGACCGCTGCTATATTGCCGGGAGTCGCGACCCTGCACACTGCGACGATACCCTCGCTGCCCGTGTCATCACTCAAAGTCGTCTCACGACCGCCTCAATCTAAGGTTTTTGTCGATAATGTCGCTGTCGGAGAAACGCTCGATAACGGTCTGCTGCTACTCGAAGGCGTGCAGAGCGGCAATCATCATCTGCGTATAAGCCATGACGGTTTTCAAGACTGGCTCGGCGATGTCGTCTGCGACGGTAAGCCGCAGGAGATCGTCGCAGAGCTCGCACTTGGTTCGACTGCCTCAAGAACATCTATACCGATCCCGGCGGACATGTCGGTGACCGGAACCGTTAGAACACAGTTTCCAGGCGGACAGCCCACGGGACAGATCTCTAACCAAATGGACCAGACTGTGGCCCAAAATTGGGCTACGGGTAATGTGAGTGCTACATCACACTCGCTACCGCCTCGAAAGTCACGGAAACCGCTTGTTTTCGGAATCGTTGGTTTATTGGCTATTTTTCTCATCGGAGCGGCGGGTGTCGGTGGAGCTTACTTTATGGGCTTTTTCGGCAAGGGAGTTACGACGGGCAATAATGTGACGCCAACTCCAAGTCCGGTGGCCTCTCCGGTCGCTCAGCTCAAAGCCGAGTTGAGGCCAATTCCCGGCGGTTTATTTGACATGGGCAATGACGATGGCCGTGAAAATGAACGTCCTAAGCACAGCGTCGAGGTCAAGGCCTTTAAGATGGACAAGACGGAGATAACTAATGCCGAGTATTTAGCATTTATTACGGCGACCAGTTACAGACCGGTTCCGGCTCACTGGGTAAATGATAAGCCGATCGCGGGGCAGGAGATGATGCCTGTTAGATTTGTAAATATTGACGACATTAAGGCATTTATCGATTGGCGAAATAAACGTGACAACGTAACATATCGGTTGCCGACCGAGGAAGAGTGGGAATACGCTGCACGTAATGGAGCTAAGGCCAATCGTTACCCTTGGGGTGACACTTTCCAGTCAAAATGCGCCGTGGTTGACAAAGAAAATACTGAGCCTGAGCCTGTAGGTTCGGCCTCGTGCCCTGACGACTGGGGAGTGGTTGATCTGATCGGAAATGTTTATGAATGGACCGGTACGAAAGCAAGTCTTTACCCGGGCAGCAAAGGAACCGTGAAAGAAACAAAAGATCCGCATTTTATGATACGCGGCGGAGCGGCGCTTAATAAATCGGCAGGCGAATTTGGCATTAATGCTATGTTTCGTGCCGATGTGGATGCTACAAAGCGAGACAAAGAGCTGGGTTTCAGGCTCGTCACGCAGAATTAGTCGGTAAATGTTTTATGAGCAGTATTTTCAGGCTCTTTTTACTCGCCGCTATGCTTAGCATTGCGGCGGTTTGCGTGTCGGGGCAAGATCTCGGAAGCAGTAATAAATTGTTTGGCGGAGCGAAAAAAAAATCTACCATTAACACTGCAAATAAACCAGCTCCAAAGCCTAAAGTAACGACTACAAAAAAGCCGACAGTCGCTGCAAAAAATACGAAACCAGTTCGTCCGCAGAGCCACAATAACGCGGCAGCAAAGCCCAAAACAACAAGCAACGGCAAAACGACCGCCAAAAAGGTCGATATCACGCCTGCAAAGCCAAGGGAAACTACAAAGGCCAAAGAAAAGGACGTTCCTGTAAGTGCCGCAAACAGAAAGCTTTTCGAAAAGCTGATAGACGATGGTAATGTTGCCCGCGACGACAGAAATTATTTAGACGCAGAAACTGCGTATCAGCGAGCAAGAGCGATCAATTCGAAGGACGCTCGCGCTGTTTACGGTCTCGGAAATCTTTACAGCGATCAGCAACGTTGGGAAGAAGCAGAGACGGCTTATCGTACAGCCCTCGAGCTTGACCCTAAAGATGCGATCGCTCATGTCGCATTGAGTTACGTACTGACGCAGCCGCTTTCGGAGCCAAATCTTTCCGACAGATATGAGGAGGGCGAGACACTTGCTCGCCGGGCCATACAGCTAGCACCGTCAAATCCGCTGGCGTTCGATCAGCTTGGTGTCGCGCTAGAACTTCGCGGGTTGATCGGAGCCGAGACTGAAAATGCTTATCGCCGTGCTATACAGCTTGATCCATCGTTCGCACCTGCTTATGCCCATCTCGGCAGATTATTGAGGCGTCGCGGGTTTACAAAGGAATCGGCGGCTGCATATCAAAACGCGGTAGACCGCTCGAACGATGTCGCGACTATGATACTCGTTGCAGAGGTGATGCAGTCCGAACAGCGTTATGCCGAATCCGAAAAACTTTTGCGATCCGCGATCGATGCCGACCCTAGAAACCCTTCGGCTTTGTTGCTGATCGGCCGTGCGTTGATCACGCTGGGAAATTATGCCGATGCCGAGATCATGTTGAGACGGTGTCTGAGTGTCAGTCCAAATGGATTTCTGCCTAATAGCATGTTAGGCGAACTTTATTCGCGGCAAGGTAAATACGAGCAAGCTGAGAATTCGTTGATATTAGCGATGCGTTTTGTCCCACTTAGTGAAAAACGCAGGCTCTCACAGCAATTCGAAGTAGTCGGCGATGGATATTCTAAGGCAGGAAAACGCAGGAACGCCGAAAGAGTTTATCGTCAGGCATTGACGTTCGACGCGGAAAACGCGGCTCTTGCATTAAAACTTGCCAAGGCTCGCGGATAAATATATCCAGTTACGCATAATGTAGTTAAAATTGGTGACCATGACAAGGGGTAGATAGCATAAAATGACATTTGAGACGATGATCGGGGAAGTGTATTGCCCCAAATGTAAACAGGTCTTTGAGGAAGGCTCGAGGCGCTTTTGCCCAACAGACGGGTCGCGTCTCGTCTCGGATCATTTTGATCATCAGAATGACAGTCATGGTATTTTTTCTAACCTATTGCCAAAATCCGAACCGGTCGTCGAACAGAAAGCTGTCGTGTCAGATGTCCCCACATTTATCGTGACCGAGCCTGAGCTTGATCTTTTTGGGGAACAAAAAGCCTCAATCAATGATCTCGAATCATTTTTTGAGCTCGATGACCTGGAACCCGAAACTGCTGCTGTGTCTGTTCAGGAGTCTCCAGCAGTTATTCCGTTTGATGTTCCTAAACCGATAGGGCGAAAGATCAACCCCAACGACATACCTGCGGGACACGTTGATCTGGCCGACAGCGAACGCACATCGAGCGTTTTTAACGATTACAACGCCAACGATCCTGAAAGTTTTGTCGGGAGCACAGTAAAGGGCCGCTACAAGGTTACTGAATATTTGGGCGGTGATGAATCGGGACTTGCTTATATTGCCGAGGATCACATCGTCACCGATAAAAAGGTACTTGTCCGCATTTTACTCGAAGACGAAGCAGATCCGATCGTGAGTAGCATACTTGCTGAGGAGCGCGTTTCGCTATCGCATTTTAGCCATCCAAATATCGCAAGGCTCATCGATTCCGGTGCTTTTACGGACGGCACGGAATTTCTTATCAGCGAATATACCGACGCACTTTCGGTTCGGGATATCTTGAGCATTCACGGACAATTTCCGGCTCAACGTGCGGCTCGCGTCATCCGGCAAGTAGCATCCGCACTCGGCGAAGCACATCAACAGGGCATTATTCACCGCGATATTCGTCCCGAAAACATTATTCTTTCTGTGTCCGATACTGACACCGAGTTAGTGAAACTGGTAAATTTCGGTGCTTCTAACGGCGATCCTAATCCGTATAACGCTTCTTACAAATCTCCTGAGGTTTTAGACGGACGCGTGCCGACCGTTTCGAGCGATATATTTTCATTAGCTGTGGTGGGATATGAAATGCTGACCGGAAAACTGCCGTTCAATGGCTCGACAGCTAAGGAGCTCGTGCGTCTGCAGTATGCAGGTTGGTCCGCACCGCCTTCGACGACGAACGAGAAACTGCCGCAGGCCGTCGATGATATTTTTGACAAAGCTCTTTCGTTCAAAGCTGCCGGACGCTACGTCAAGGCACGCGAATTTGGTGACGCATTTCATGCGGCTCTGTCCGAATCCCCGCAGCCGGTTGCTACGGATTTTATTCGCTCGGATATAGTCCCGTTAGTTGTCGATACCGCACCGCAGGCTGAGAAAAAAATTGAGACGCTCAAGCCGATCGATATTAGAAACGTCGCAAAAGCCACAGAACCGGCGTGGAAAAACCGCTCGCCGGAGCCACCGCAGGAAGAGTCTTCGCGGTCCAGGGTAATTGCAATTGTCGGCATCCTGGCGTTGGTTGCTTTGCTTGCGTTTGGGTGGTATTACATAGTAAATCACCCGGCCGAACAGGGTATGCCGTCTAAGATCGACCCAAATGCTGTGAAGAATTCCAGCAGCGATTCGACGCCGACAATCTCGTCTGACATTGAGATGCCGCCGCTTTCGCGTAAGATAACGCAGCCGCCTAATACGGAGTATTATTCGAACAGCAAACAAAATCTAAAGGGTGACCTGTTGCGAAATTTTGTTGGATTTTCGATCTATTATCCGAAAGAATGGAAATTGAATGGCCCACAGGAAAGCGTGACTGCGGGCGGACGCGGCAAGTTTCTGGATATTTCCAGCTCGACTCCCGACGGCAGGCTCAAGGAGCAAATGCTTGTCAGTTATTACCCGAGTAAGGGAACATACAGCACAGACGCTGACAAATTCCCAACTATGGTCAAAGAGACCAATGAGACGCTCAAGAAATTATTGCCGGGCTATCAGATGGTTTCTGAAGGTGAGATCAAGGTCAATGGCGACTGGCGTGCTTACGAGGTCAAGTTTCAGGGCGGTGGAACGTCAGATGCAGGTGAAAAACTCGTCGTTTGGGGACGACGTATCTTTGTGCCCGCATCGCGTCCGGGTGCCCGCAATGGATTTGAGATAACGATGCTCGCCACGTCTCTTGCTAATGAGGTCCGCAGTGTTGATGACGTCGGCGTTCACGGCGAACTCGCTGGTATTCTCTACAGCTTTGAGCCGACACAGAATTTCTAAGGGTTAATTAAGGGTTATCGCAAAATTAAATTCAGCGAGGTTTTTTTGCTTTACCTTTTTTGATTTTAGTCATAAAATCAACGGGTACATCAAGCAACCCGAAGTGGAGGCAAGGTCATCATAGCTCAAGACGAAGTTATACATTCAGGCAGTGATCTCTTAGGAGTGACTATGGATCCACACGCAGCTGCGATCGAACAAGACATCCCCTTTGGGTTTGAAGCTGCCGCCAGCGGACTCGCATTTCAGGCACCGATCGCCGAAGAAGTGTTTGACGCGGCGGCTCCGGATATTGACCTTTGCCATTTGGCAACGGGCGGCAATATTGCGGCTTTTGAGCTGTTATACGAGCGATATCATCGCCGCACATACAGTTTATGCCTGCGAATGACGAGCAACCAGACCGAGGCCGAAGACCTGACGCAGGAAGTTTTCATACAGCTTTTCCGCAAGATAGGCAGCTTTCGTGGTGATTCGGCATTTTCCACATGGCTTCACCGTTTAACGGTCAATCAGGTGTTGATGCATTTTCGCAGACGCAGCGTTAAAAACGAGCGAACCTCCGAAGACGGCGAAATGCCCGAACAGATGGTGAGCGGATCGGCGAATCCAAATAAAATGCAGGTCGTTGACCGCATCGCTCTGAAAAATGCCATCGCTGAACTGCCTAACGGTTACCGAAATGTGTTTATTCTCCACGACGTCGAGGGATTTGAGCACGAAGAAGTCGCCCGAATGATGGGCATCTCGGTCGGGACATCTAAGTCGCAGCTGCATAAGGCTAGACTGAAGCTGCGAGGTCTTTTGGTAAAGAAACAGGATTAGCAGAAAATTTAGTAAAAAGGGCACGAACAAGGTATTTTTTGTTCGTGTTTTTTTGTCTATATTTCTTGAGAAATGGGTAGAATTGACCGCCGCGAGGCAACTATTTAGGGCTTTGCACAATCTAGTAGTATTGGCAGACAATTGTATGGTTTTCCCCCATACGGCGTGTAATCCGAAACAGCGATGAATTGCGATAAATGTAAAAATCTATTAGGTGCTTTTATGGACAATGAGCTTGACACTGTTCAGGCGACGGATGTCCGTATGCACCTCGCATTTTGTCCCGAATGTGCCCATGTTTGCGAAGATCTGACATCTATTCTGGACGCTTGCATGACCGAATCGCCAGCCGAAATAGTTCCACCAAATTCACAAGCCCTGTGGTGCCGTATCAATAACGTAATTGAAAGCGAAGTGAAAGCCGACTCAATTAAGCCGCCGGTCGAACCACGTCGAAAATTTTGGCAGCTTTCATTTGCACAGTTTGCAGCGTCAATATTGGTGATCGCTGTAATAAGTTCGATTGTGACATTTGCCGTTATAAGAAATTACACGATGCCGGCCGCGGACGATTTTACATCGCGATCGATGGCGACACAGACGACCTTTGAAAAAGTTTTGGGCAAAATCGGCTTTATCGAAACTCCGCAGCAGACTCGCGACCGCCGTGTAAAAGAGCAGCAATCAGCTATCGAATATTGGAACCAGCGTGTGCAGGCTCGCCGCGGCCAATGGGATCGCACGACCCGCGAGGCGTTTGACCGTAACTTGCAGGTCATCGACGAGTCGCTTAACGATTACACAACGATACTGAGCCAAGATCCCGAAGATGACCTGTCGGGCGAGATGCTCGATTCGGTGTTGAACGACAAGATGAATTTGCTCCGTGATTTTTCAGCGTTATAGTTTTAATGATTTGTAGATCAAAAATTGTTTTTGGCCGTCAGGCGGCTGCGAAAACTACGATACTTCTGAGCGTAGTTTTTTTCTTTGCGCTATTTGGCGGGCAGGTATCGGCTCAGAAACGATTTTCTAAGAATTATCCGGCTGGTCAAAACGTCCGGCTTGAATTGATGAACCGCACCGGAACCGTTACGGTCGAGGGCTGGAACCGGGCGGTTATCAGTATCTCAGCCGATCTCGAAGCCCCCGCCGCAGCTATCGTTCCGCAAAATCAGTCAGGCACTATCGTTATTAATCTTGTCCGTGATAATCAGGGGAGAGAGGTCGGCAGCGTTAATTTTACGATCCGTGTTCCTTACTCCTCGATGGTCAAT
>JBKJRA010000091.1:0-11223 GCA_046594975.1 Pyrinomonadaceae bacterium
CGTTGCACCCCCCAACTCGATTTAAGTTGCAAAAAGCTTTCTATATCGCCGTGCCCCCTGGGTAAGTGTCCCGCTGTCCCAACTGTCCCAGCATTTTTTTTCAAAGATCATTTTCTACTTGTATTAAGTATGAAACATGGTGTAGTGTATAAAACAAATGCAATATTTGTCAACATAATTGTTTCACCACCAAAAGCGAGGAAATATACACATGAATATAAAAACCACATTAAAATACGCAGAGCCGCCCAACCTCGATGATCTATACGTTGTAAAGAAAGCCAATGACTGGATGCGTCAGACAAGGAGCATGCCCGTTCCGAAGATGCTGTTTGGCGGGTTTTGGCTCGAAGGCGAGTTGAGTGTCCTGACCGGCGCAGCGGGCACGGGAAAGAGCCTGCTTGCAGTTCAGATCGCCGAATCTATTGCACGCAGCCGTCCTATTGAGCCTTTGCAGATAAACGCTGCGTCCCAAAGCGTATTGTATCTTGATCTAAAGCTGTCGGAAAAGCAGTTTGAGATGCGATATTCGCAGGAATACGATGCCGCAGACGGCGATTTGTTAAAGAAGCCCTACAAATTTTCCGACAAATTTCAACGGATAGAGATCGATATATGCAAACCGCTTCCGGCGGGCTTTCGCTCGTTTGATGAGGTGCTGCCGCGAATTATTGAGCAACTGGTCCGTAAAATACACTCCAAAGTCGTTATTATCGACGATATAACGTGTTTGCAGAGTTCGGTTTACGGCTACCGTGAGACACCGGCCATTATGAAAGAATTAAGACGGCTCAGACACGAGCTTGGCATCTCGATCCTTGTGCTGGCCGACAGCCCTCGCTCCACTCGGCTGCTCGGGCGTTTTGCCGATAATGTATTTACTATCGGACAAAGCAAACTCGATCCGGGGGCACGCTACATTAAGCACATAATCGCTCACAGCACCGAAATGATGTATGACGCATCGCATGTGCCATCGTTTCGCATTACCAGATTAAAGGGCAACTTTTTGGGGTTTGAGCATCAGGCGTTTTCACCGGAGAGCGTTCATCTGCAAGACGTTCGAGACCGTGAGGACTGGCCGGTGATACAGACAATAAAGGCGAAGGCGGACGATGGCGACAGCATCCGCGAGATCGCCGCCGAGCTGGGGTTTTCCAAAACCTCCGTCCACCGTATGCTGCAAATGTGGACGCCGAATCAGACAAAAACCGGGGCAGCAGCCAAACTAAAGGAATACGACCCGACAACAAGCGAATTCTACTTTCCTGGCTGCGAAGAGTATGACAAGGAGTTTGATGACCCAAGATTTGAAAATATGTTTTCTGAGGAAACTCCGGAGGACCGTGCGCTCCGCCGTGAATACGGGAATATCGAATTAGCAAGATATGAAGCGCATAACGAATATGAAGCGACAGGAAAAGCACCGACGCTCGCGGCAATGATTGCCCGTGTAACGGAGCCGGAAGCACTAGAGGACAGTGATATTATTTCCGGCAGGATTGCTGGGGCCGATGCGGCTCAGCCGCCGGATGAGCACGACGGCGTAGCCGCAGAGCCTTATTTTGACGAGGCCGGACAGGCAGAGCCTTTCTGCTTATCATCGGGGCAAAGCCTCAACGCAACCTCAGGCCTCAAACGCTCGTTGGACGCTTACGGCAAGGAAATATTTGTCGAGAAAGAAGCCGCGAACGGTAAGCCGATGGTCTGGTACAACTTCGATTCAAAAGGCCGAAAGAAACGCTGGGAGCGTAAAGGCAACGCTATCATCGGCAGTGTGGCTTGATCAGCTTGTTTTGAAGAGATCTTCATCGACCTTTTGGCCAAATGTAACTGTGCCGACATCTGTCTCTTCGACGATCTTGTCATTTGCCCACAGCACGGTGCGGTATGGAACGAGCGTGCCCTGTGCGTAATTGTAATCGTAAAATTTACGTCGATACCGGACGCCGCCCTCTTCGTAAGCGAGCATCATTACGCGGAAAGATTTTACGCTGACGAAAAACCGGGTTTTGTGCCCGGCCTTGTCCGTTACCGAAATGACGTTATATTCCACGCCCATTATCTTTTCACGGTCGCCCATCTCGATGGTCGATTCGTCTTCTTTGTAACGGAGCAAGGCATCGAGCCCGTGAATTATTTGAAATTGAAAGCGATCCGACGCATCTTCGCGAGGTGCAAAAACAGAATTATTGTAAAGTCCGTAGACCTTATCGTCTGCAAAAACCAGCGAGTATCTGGCATTTGGAAAATCCTGATCCAGACGAACTTTTTCTTTTGTCAGCTTTTCGCCGCGAATAACAAATCGCTGATATGTCGCCGGCTCTACCTTTCCGTCAGCCGCGGTATAGTTCGATTTTCCGCGTTCAAAACTGGTCTTGCGAATTTGATTGAGCTTATCGCGGCCGCCGCCTAGCCCATAAATAAAAAGAGTTGTTTCGACCACCTGTTCCGCCGTCACGGCCTTAATAGGTCCTGATTTTAGGTCAGGGGTCGGAGATGGTTTAACAGTTGCCGGTTTTGCATCCCGGATCGGGGTCGGGGTAGCGTCCTGAGCAAACACCGAAAAAACGGCGGTAACGATAAGAAGCGCAACGAAGACTGACTTATTAAAACTCAAAAACACTAATAAATTCTCCGGTTAGTTAAGGGTATTTCGCAAAAGCGGATTGTAACATACTCCTGTCATTTAGGCACAAACCTTGCACAGTAACTACTCTACAATTGATGTCATTTCCTATCGAAAAGATGCAAACTGTTAGTTGAAAACGAACAGTGAATAGTGAAAAGTTAATAATGGAATTGAAAACTTTTCACTATTCACTGTTCACTATGTCGCTCCACGTCGCACTCTTAGAACCTGAGATACCGCCAAATACCGGAAACATTGCTCGTTTGTGTGCGGCGACCAATACCAGCCTACATATTGTCGGCGCGACCGGATTTAGGATGGACGACCGCACGCTAAAACGCGCCGGACTCGACTATTGGGATGATGTCGATCTGTATCGGCACATTGACCTAGACGAACTCTATAAAAGTTTACCTTGCTCTCGGTTTATTTATCTGACCACAAAATCTAAACGGCTCTACTCCGATTGGGAATATGCCGATAACGACTGTATGGTCTTTGGACGCGAAACACGCGGCCTGCCTGAGGATCTGTTAAAAGCTAACTGGGATCGCTGCCTGACTATTCCGATGCCAAACGAAAATGTCCGCAGCCTAAATCTGGCGACTAGCGTCGGTATTGTCCTTTATGAAGCTCTCCGCCAAACTGGTTTTTAGCTACAAATCTTTACAATAAAATAACGATTATAGACACCCTTTTCTTTATCCAAAACGTCATATAACCGTCATGAAACAATGACGTATTCGAAATAACGAATACTGGAGGTTATATGAAAAAATTAAGATCATTTTTCACATTAAGTATTGCAGTCGTTGCATTTTCGGTTGTTGGCGTAAGTGCTCAAAATAGGGCCGCTCAGATAGATCCATTGGAAAAGCAGGTGTTCAAAGAGCTGATCTCTCTGCCGCGTTACGGCGTTTTTGACCACATCGCATTTCAGATCAATGGCAGCACATTAACGCTCACCGGCAAGGTCTATTCGCTCGGCACCAAGAATCAGGCCGCCAGATTTGTCAAAGACATTCCCGGCATCACGACTGTTATTAACAACATCGAAGAATTGCCGCTGTCATCCTTTGATGACCGGATTCGAAGAGAAACGTTGCGGTCATTTTCCAGTTACGGCCTGTCACGTTATTTCTGGGAAACAAGGCCCGATGTGAGAATTATCGTAGAGAACGGACATATTACGCTTGAGGGTTTTGTTGCCAGTACCGGCGACTACAACTTGCTCAACATCCTCGCCAACGGCGTATCGGGCGTTTTTAGCGTTAAAAACAATCTCGTGGTAGGGAAGGAAATCTACCGCTAATTAGTGACTAAATTCAACCAAATGGCCGGGCAGGTGTCCGGTCTTTTTCTTACCCAAATTGCCTTTCGGCCGCCAATGCGTCATTATACTCGTTTGCCCTAAGCGGCAAATAGAAGACTATGATAGCTACGACGAAGATACGCAATATCGCAATTATCGCTCACGTTGACCACGGCAAAACTACGCTCGTGGACGCGATGTTGGCACAATCAGGCACTCACCGTGATAATGAGGCGGTCGTTGACCGCGTGATGGATTCGATGGATCTCGAACGCGAACGCGGCATCACGATCATGGCGAAAAACACCTCTGTTCGCTATGGCGACTACAAAATTAACATTTTGGACACACCGGGCCACGCCGATTTTGGCGGCGAGGTCGAACGTGTTCTCAAAATGGTGGACGGAATTGTGCTGCTCGTCGATGCCGCCGAGGGTTGTCTGCCGCAGACTCGTTTTGTGCTGCGCAAAGCTCTCGAGCTAAAACTTCCCTGCATCGCACTCGTCAACAAGATCGACCGTCAGGACTCGCGTCCCGAAGAGGTTTTGGACGAGATCTACGACCTCTTTATCGACCTTGGGGCAAACGATCAACAGATCGAGTTTCCTGTCCTTTATTCGATCTCGCGTGACGGCGTTGCTAAGAAAAACCTGGAGGACGAATCAAAGAATCTGATCCCCCTATTTGATCAGATCATCGAAACGATCCCTGCTCCGCACGCGCTCCGTGATGATTCGCTGCAATTATTGGTCGCAAATATTGATTATAATCCTTTCGTTGGGCGCCTCGCGATCGGCCGCATTTTTTCGGGTGAGATCGCAAAGAATCAGGAGGTCGTAGTCGCCAAACGTGATGGCTCAACCGTTAAAACCCGCGTAAAGGAAATGTTTGTATTTGAGGGTCTCGAACGCACAACCGTCACTGAAGCCGGAACCGGCGAGATCGTCGCCCTTGCCGGATTTGACGATGTTGAGATCGGCGAGACGATCACTCTCGTTGATAACCCAAAGCCTTTGCCGGTGATCGCGGTCGATGAACCGACCATCGCGATGATCTTCGGCGTTAATACTTCGCCGTTTTCTGGCATCGACGGCAAATTTGTAACTTCGCGTCAGATCAAAGAACGTCTCGACCGCGAGCTGCTCGGCAATGTATCGCTCCGCGTCGCACAAACCGTAGCCGCTGAGCAATTCAAAGTGTCAGGCCGCGGCGAATTGCAGCTTGCGATCCTCATCGAAATGATGCGCCGCGAGGGCTATGAGCTCCAGGTTTCTAAGCCTGAGGTCATCACCAAAAAAGATGAAACGACCGGCGAGCTGTTAGAGCCGATCGAACTCGTCGTCATCGACGTTCCCGAAGAATTCATCGGCGTCGTAACCGAAGCAATGGGCCGACGAAAGGGTCAGATGACCAAGATGATCAATAACGGCTCAGGCCGCGTCCGTCTCGAATTCGAAGTGCCCTCACGCGGATTGATCGGTTTTCGCGGGGAGTTTTTGACCGAAACTAAGGGAACGGGATTGCTCAATACGTTGTTTCTGCGGTTCGATAAATGGCAGGGTGACATGAAATCACGTCAGACAGGTTCGCTCGTCTCCGACCGTATGGGCGAGACTAACACCTACGCTCTCTATAATTTACAGGAACGCGGAACGCTCTTCGTCAAGCCGCAGATCAAGGTTTATGAAGGGATGATCGTCGGCGAAAACGCCCGTTCGGTCGATCTCGACGTAAACCCGATCAAAGAGAAAAAGCTCTCGAATATGCGAACGACTTCTGCTGACGAAGCTATGCGTCTCGTCCCGCAACGCGAAATGTCGCTCGAACGTGCGCTCGAATTCATCGCCGACGATGAACTGATCGAGGTCACACCAAAAGCGATTCGTCTGCGCAAACGTGTGCTGAAAGCCAACGAACGGCCAAAAAAGTAACTCACATTTTGCGACTTTAGTGAAACGGTTTAATCTACCAGCACGTAGAAGATAAACTGCATGGCCGAAGAAACGATTCCCCTGACCGCTGATGGCGCGATGATCGACGAACCGATCATCGCGGCAGACCCGCCAAAGAAAACATTTGACCGCTCGATCGTCGAAGGACCATTGACTAGTGCGGTCTGGAAGATCGCTTGGCCCGCTGTCCTGACAAACATCATCAGCGGCGTCCAAGGCTGGGTCGATCAGATACTGGTCGGTAATCTGATCGGTTATCAGGCAAATGCCGCTATCGGCGTCGGGTTTCAAATATTCCTCGTCGTCATCGTTTTTGTGTCGTCGATCTTTATCGGGATGAGCGTGCTCGTCGCCCGTTTTGCCGGGGCTAACGACCGCGAAAAAGTTAACCGAACGGTCTATCAAGGTTTTCTCACAGCCTTGTTTATGGCTCTCGGCATCCTTGCCCCGATCGGATATTTTGCCGCGCCTTACCTGCTAAAGATCGTCACCTCCGACCCAGATGTTACCGCCGAAGCCCTGCCTTTTCTGCGGATAATGTTTACCTGCAGCTTTGGAATGCTGATCTATTTTATGCTCAGCGGTTCGCTCCGTTCGGCGGGTGACGCGAAAACGCCGATGATATTGGGCGTGACGATGACCGTCCTCAATCTGATTTTTAACGTCGTGCTAATTCGCGGACTCGGACCAATTCCGGCGTTTGGAACCGCCGGTTCTGCGATGGGAACGTGCATCGCGTCCGGCCTCGTCGGCATTTACGCTCTCTACAAACTATGGAGCGGGACGTGGGTCGTTTCGTTTCCCAAAGGCGGTTACGCTCCCGACTGGAAAGTAATTCGCCAATTGTTCAAGTTTGGCCTGCCGGCAGGCATCCAAGGCATCGCGATGAATGTCGGCGGCGTCGTGATGGCAGCATTTATGGGCTCGCTCGCTCAGGGCAAAGCGACGCAAGCCGTTTATGCCGTGTGTTACACCCAGCTTTTTCTGCTCGTGACGTGGTCGTCAAATGCCCTGATGGGAGCTTCGTCGTCGGTTGCCGGACAAAATATGGGTGCCGGACATCCTGACAGGGCCGTGTCAGCAGTGCGAACAGCGGCGAGTTTCGGGCTTGCCGGAGCGTTTTTCGTGGGGCTGTTTTTCTTTTTTATCCCGCAGCAATTGCTCGCGATATTTGGAATGACCGATCCGGCTGTTGTCGATATCGGTGTGCAGCTACTGCGTGTTTTGAGCGTTTCAGGATTTTTCATCGCGGCTGCTCTCGCCTACACAGGCGGGCTGCAAGGCACCGGCGACACCAAAAGCCCGCTCTATATCTCGATCATCTCGCAGGTATTACTGCCCGTCGGCATTTCTCTCGTTATACAGCAAACAGGCCAGTTGCGTCCGATTCATATCTGGATCGCGATTCTGGTCGGCCATATGACGCGATTTTTGCTTAGCTTTTTGCGGTTCAATCAGCAGCGTTGGCGGGCGATCAAGGTCGATATCGAAACAACGGCAGCTTGAGCTTGGAGTACCGACTTTAGTCGGCCTTTGTGTCTGAGTCGTCAGTCAGGTCATCCGATTCAATTTCGTCATCTTTCTCAGGATCGTATTTCTCATACCCGTGTGCGTCGTCGTAGTAATACTCGCGGCGTTTTTGGTCTTCTTCCCAAGTCGAATTATCCGGCTTTTCTTCGTTCGCGGGTCTTTTCTTCGGCGTTTCGGGCATAATCATTTATAATTGAAATCGATCTAGCTCACAAATTTGAAATATGAAATTAAAACGCAACCTCTCGGTATTGGCTTTGGTTTTGTGCACTATCACGGCGACTTATTTCGTCACCATTTCGACGACCGGACAAGGTGTCCAAGCGGCTCAGACAAACCCCGTTAACAACGAATATCAAGCAGGTGCGACGCTCTGGATGCAAAAGGCGGGTGAATACCGTGCTCTCGCGTATCAGGCGTTTAACCTCGCACGCTGGCAGCTCGACGCCGATCTCGATAAAAAAAACGTCAAAAAACTGCCAAAGCCAGAGCAGAAAAAGCCGCGTGCGATCATGGTCGATATCGATGAAACTGTCCTCGATAATTCGCCTGCACAGGCTTACGGCATTAAAACTCGACAAGGATTTGACCTCAAGCAGTGGTATGCATGGGGCGAGATGCGTAAGGCAAAAGCCGTCCCCGGAGCGGTCGAGTTTGCCAATTATGCTGCGTCAAAAGGCGTGAAGGTATTTTTCGTTTCTAACCGCGACGAGGTGCAAAAACAGGCAACGATGGACAACCTCAAAGCTGTCGGTTTTACCGACGTTACGGCGGACAATGTGTTGCTTCGCCAAGTTGACGAAAAAGGCAATGGGATTTCCACCAAAGAGCCGCGCCGCGAGATCATCCTTCAAAAATATCGAATTGTGTTCTTTATGGGAGATAACCTTGACGATCATTCCAACGTATTTGAAAGGAAATCTGTCGCAGACCGTTTCGCCGAGGTCGATAAAGCCAAAGATATGTTTGGCAAACGCTATATCCTGCTGCCAAATGCCATGTACGGCACCTGGGAAAACGCCATATACGAATACGGCCGCCTGACCGACACCCAAAAAACAGAAAAGCGTGTAAACGCTCTCGAATTGCCGTAAAATCAAGTTATGAAAAGAACCCGCGAAGAAAAACTATTACATCCGAAAGCCGGCAGCAAGATTGCCGAAGCGCGGGATTATGGAATTGACCTGACACAAATAGTGGAGAACCTACGTTTGACTCCGGAAAAGCGGATCGAAAAGCTTCAGGATGCAATGATAGGCTTTGATGAATTAAGACGCACCGCGAGACGAGCAAATATCTAGTCAATGATCGACATCAAGAGAGCTATAACCACGCTGGCAAGCCACGACATTGATTTTGTAGTTATCGGTGGTGTAGCTTTGGGCATTCATGCGGCGGCATACGTCACCTACGATATCGACATATGTTACTCACGAAAACGCGAAAATCTGGAAAAACTTGCTCACGCGTTACGGCCTTTCAATCCGAGGTTACGGGGATTTCCTAAAGAACTCCCATTCATCTGGGAAGCGAGCACTTTACTTAACGACACAAATTTCACGCTCGACACTACTCTCGGTGACTTCGACATGTTGGGCGAAGTTAGTGGGATCGGAACTTTTGAGGAAGTTTTACTACTTTCCGAAAAGTGGAATATCTACGACTATGACGTCCAGATTCTTTCGGTCGATGGCCTCATTTCCGCTAAGGAATCAGCCGGCCGTGAAAAAGACCAACCCGGTCTAAAAATTCTATATGCACTTCGCGATTCCAATCTCGACGAAGAATAATAATCGATGAAATATTACTGCGTTCTGCCTCGGGCATTTTACCTTTTTACTGTTACCTTTTTGTTTGTTTTGGGTGCGAACGCTCAAAACCTGACCGTACCCGAGATCATGGCGGAGCCGTCGATCGCGGGGACGAGGGTAGAGGGTGAAAAGCTGTCACTGGATGGCACTAAGGTCATCTATCTGTGGAACGCGGAAAACAAGCTGCCCAAAGATCTCTATATGGTCTCGACTAGCGGCGGCAACCCGCAGATCATACTGCGGCTGAGCGACCTGCCGCCTGCTCCGCCACGAACAGAGAAAGAAAACAAACTCGATTACGGCCTCAACGCTCGCGACGAATTTGTCCGAGCCCGCGAAAACAGTTTCGGCAATTTCGAATGGTCGCCAGACTCGAAAAAGCTGCTGTTCACACAGGGCGGCGATCTATATTTATTTACCATCGGTGAAGGTAAGCCCAAACGCTACACCAAAACCCAGTCCCCTGAGGTCGGCGCGCGGTTTATCGACAATGACCGGATAATGTATCAACAGAATGGCAACATATTCGTGCTGAACATCGCCGACGCAACTACCGTCCAGCTTACTCGCGAGGCCGATCAGGCAAAGTTCATCTCGGTTGGCGGAGCGACCGTGTCAAAAGACGGCAAGATGCTCGCCTACACTGTGTCAGACAGTTCGAAATATAAAGCCTTGTTTGTGCCTAATTATCTGGGCGAATTTGTCGAAGCTCCGACAACCCGACGCGGCTGGTCCGAGCAAAAGCTATTCGTCACGCCGACCGACGGCAGCCGGGATACCCCGTTTGAGATCAAACTGCCGAAGCAAGAGGGCGTCGGGAACTTTCGCGGCGTGAAATGGGCCGCCGACAACCGCAGCCTGATCGCCGACCGCAACGACAAAGACACCAAACGTCGACAGCTGTTCTACGTCCACAACGTCGGCAGCAAAGACGAGCAGATCATCACCATCTCCGACGAGACCGACGACAAATGGCAAGCTTCGCTCTCCGTCATTTTCGAACCAAATCCGAAAGACGCCAACCAGCTTTTCTTTTGCTCCGAAAAAGACGGCTACAACCACATCTATCTCGCCACGCTCAAGGCGGAAACGCAGACCGCAGGGAGTGTGTCTGACCCGTCCGCAAGAGTTCAAGAGGGTGGTGACAGACTAAAGAACGATGTTGAGATCAAACAGCCCACAAAAGGCAATTGGCAGGTCGAGTGGGCAAAATGGACTGCGGGCGGCGATAGTATCGCGTATAACTCGACCGAAGAATCGGCAGACGAACGCCAGTTCTTTCTGTATGACGTCGCAAAAAATGAAAGCACAAAACTTAAGTCCTATGAAAAAGGGATGAAAGTCAGTCCGCAGATGGACGAAAAGAATGCACAGCCGATGTTACTTTACGGTTTTTCACAATGGGAAATGCCAGACGAACTTTACGTTCAACGGGTCTGTTCCGATTGCCGTGAGGGCGAATACGTCACGAAATTGACCCATACCGTTCCCGATGAATTTGCCCGCCGCAAATGGAATGCTCCGCACTTCATCGACATTCCATCGCGAGATGGTAAAAAGATCGCGTCGAAATATTATTTACCTGAGGGTTTTGACGCTAAAAAAAAATATCCGATGGTCGTTTTCGTCCACGGTGCGGGTTATCTGCAAAACACGATCAATGGCTGGAACAATTACTATCGCGAGTTTATGTTCAACGAACTGCTGACGCAGAAAGGCTACGTCGTGCTGGATATGGACTATCGCGGCTCGGCAGGGTATGGACGTGACTGGCGGACGGATGTTTATGATTTCCTTGGCGGCAAGGATATGGAGGACGAGGTCGATGGTATCGATTTCATGGTCAAGAATTATTCTGTAAACTCAAGCAAAGTTGGCGTTTACGGCGGCAGCTACGGCGGATTTATGGCGGAGATGCTCGCGTTTCGCGTCCCTGAAAAGATCGCGGCGGCGGCAGCATTACGTGCGGTGGCGGATTGGAAAAAT
>JBKJRA010000166.1:0-4209 GCA_046594975.1 Pyrinomonadaceae bacterium
CAAAAATTACATATATCAAAGGCAAAAAACGGCCCGCCACCAGCGACGCGGCGAGCCTAACTAACGAGCGTAATGCTCTGGTCATCGAAGGCGAAGGCATCACGGTGACTTGTACGCAGATCGCTGGAATCTTAGCGCGGCGGATTGTATGCTGGTCAAAGACAGACGATAATCTCAGTCGCGGAGAAAAATTTGGCATGATCAAGTTCGGTTCGCGAACCGACCTGCTCATGCCCGCATCAGTCGAGATCGCGGTAAAGATCGGCGATAGAGTCGTAGGCGGAGAAACGGTGATCGCACGGCAAAGCCGTGCCAGTTGAAAATTGAAAACGGAAAATGGAAAATTTAAGAGCTGATTCTTTATTTTCCACTTTCCATTTTCCACTTTCCATTTAATTTGATGGCAGACGAGAAAGATAAACGACCGCCTCATCGCGGTATTAAAAAAGGACTTTACGTAATACCTACGCTTTTCACTGCGGCTAACGTGGCGATGGGTTTTTTGGCGATACTATCGTCGATCAAGGGGTTTGCAATAGCGGCTTCGAATCCGGAGCTGGCAGCGACTTACTTTAACAGCGCGGGACTCGCAATCGGGCTAGCGATATTATTCGATACCATTGACGGACGCATTGCGAGAGCTACGCGAACCGCAACCGAGATCGGCGTGCAGTTTGACTCATTTGCAGACGTGCTGACATTTGGCATAGCTCCGGTGGCTTTGATGTACGCCTGGGCGGTCGCTCCGACATTTACCGAAAATACTCCGGCACACAACGCCGCAGTGTTTATGCTGTTTGCCTTTTTGATGTGCGGGGCGTTTAGGCTCGCTAGGTTTAATGTGCAGGCGATGCGGCCGCGTGTGCTGCAAGAGGGCACGCCTAAGATCGATAAGAAAAATTTCGTCGGGCTGCCGATACCTCCGGCTGGTGGGCTGCTAGCCGCGATGGTGCATTACGCTCCGGCCCCGCTTGGGTCATACGGCGAAACGACGGGCCGCTATTACGCATACGCTCTGCTGGCTCTCGTCGGCGTGCTGTCGGTGCTGATGGTCAGCACTATTCGCTATACGAGTATGAAAGCATCGGCGTCGGGACGGCGTGGATTTTATATTGTGTTGGCGATAGCAGCAATGGCGTTTTTCGTCTGGCAATATTCGCAATACGCTTTGCTTGCCATCGCCGGAATATACGTTGCGCACGGTATTATCTGGTGGATCGGCCGGATGATCTATTCAAAGCTCAAACCAAGTTCGACAGAAGCACCGCAAACTAATTAAAAAATTCGGCAATAGTTTCGACGACGTATTTCTGCTGATCTGCACTTAATTCCGGGTAGATCGGCAGAGCGAGCGTTTCGAGTGCTGCCTTTTCAGATTCGGGCATGTCGCCCGGTTTGTAGCCGAGATATTCGAAACATTCCTGCAAATGCAGGGGCACGGGATAATAGATGTCGCTGCCAATTCCCTTTTCAGTTAAATAGGCACGCAATTCGTCGCGCCGTCCAGGGACGCGGATTACGTATTGGTTATAGATGTGTTTGGCGTTAGACCGCTCGACCGGCAAGCCTATCTGTTCGGTCAGGCCGAGGTCGGTAAACAATCGGCGATAGTTGTCGGCGTTCGCACGGCGTTTGTCCGTCCAAGAGTCAAGATGAGGCAGTTTGACGCGAAGAACGGCGCCCTGGAACCCATCGAGCCGCGAGTTGAGGCCCACATATTTGTGGTAATACTTTTCGATAGAACCGTGGACGCGAAGAGCGAGTAGCTTTGCGGCTAACGCATCGTCATTAGTCGTCACAAAACCACCGTCGCCCATACCGCCGAGATTTTTCGAAGGGTAAAAGCTAAAGCAACCGATAGCACCTATCGAACCTGCCTGAACGCCGTCTTCCTCGGCACCGATGGCCTGCGCGGCGTCCTCGACCAGAGGAATATTGTGCTTTGCCGCGATCTCACGCAAGGCAGCCATGTTTGCACATTGACCATAAAGATGAACAGGCTCAATGGCTTTAGTTTTTGAGGTGATCGCAGCTTTGACTTGAGCGGTATCAAGATTGTAAGTTACAGGATCGATGTCAACAAATACAGGCATGGCACCGAGCCGCGTGATCGAGCTGACCGTAGCAAAAAAGCTATAAGGGGTCGTAATGACCTCGTCACCCGCACCGACATCGAGAGCCATCAAAGCGAGCAATATCGCATCACTTCCCGAAGCACAGCCGATAGCGTGTTTGACACCGCAATAAGTCGCAAGCTCTTTTTCAAGCTCGGCAACCTCGCCGCCGAGGATAAAGCCATTGGTATCAAGCACGCGCCCGAGAGCCGCCTCGATCTCAGGCCGCAGCCTGTCGTTTTGCTCTTTTAGATCTAGTAATGGAACGTTCATAGGATTTTTTTAACGCAAAGCTGCAAAGAAGCAAAGCCGCAAATAAGAATTAAATCAATTAACGTTTTTAAAGATCTCTCCGCTTTGCGTCTTTGCAACATAGCGTCTTTGTGTTAAATTCTTATGATTTATCATAGCTAAACCACTGGCCATTTGCATTTTACGCAGTTTCTTTTTAGCCTCGTCGTAATGCTCGCAGATATTAAACAGCGAATGGACGAAGTCATCAAGCGGCTGAAAACGGTATATCCGGATGCCCATTGTGCGTTGGTACACGCGAATGCTTTTGAGCTGCTGATCGCGACTATATTGTCGGCTCAGTGTACGGATGTTCGTGTAAATATCGTAACGGCCGATCTGTTTCGTAAGTATCGCGGGCCGCAGGATTTCCTTGATGTACCGCAGACGGAACTTGAGAAAGACATTCACTCGACCGGATTTTTCCGCAATAAAGCAAAGAACATCCAAGCTGCCTGTAAGCGAATTATCGAAGAATACAACGGCCAAGTGCCGCAGACAATGAACGAGCTGCTGACACTTGGCGGTGTCGCCCGCAAGACAGCTAACGTGGTGATGGGCAATGCATTTGGGATCGCGTCGGGTGTGGTGGTTGATACTCACGTCTCGCGACTGTCGCAGCGGTTGGGCCTTACTCAAGAAAAAACGCCCGAAAAGATCGAGCGTGATCTAGAAAAATTAGTGCCGAAAAGAAACTGGGTGATGTTTCCCCATTGGATGATCTATCACGGCCGGCAGATCTGCGATGCCCGTAAACCGAAATGCGGCGAATGCACGCTTGCCAATATTTGCCCGAAGATCGGCGTTGCTACTTGAGCAGCCAAGCGAGAGCCTCGGTCTCGGAATCAGTTACGAGTACTTTTGCACCGCGATTGACCGCCGCAAGTTCAGCCATTTTCGTGATCTTTTTAGCAGGCATCATTAGAGCCAATTTAATTTTTGACCCAAAAACTTCGGCTGACTTTTGACCACCCATAAAGCGGTCAACGTCATTTAGATCGCCGGTTATCGCACGCGAATCAACCAATACCCGGCTACGTCCGGCAGCGTCGGCTTCGCGTTTTACTCGTTCAATAAACTCAAACAGTGCGGGCAAGGAAAATTCCCCGGTATTTGTAATTAGCAAATACTCGGGGAATTTTGTTGTAACAACATCAAAACTCATACTAACTATATGCTACCTCATTCTATGGTTTTGGTGCAGGTGTCGGTGTCGGAGTTGGTGTCGCCGGAGGTGCGGGCATATCCGCCGGTTTGAACCTCGGCAGCATCTCGTCACTCATCGCGACCACGTAAAGCGCAGCGGCGATCGAAACCGCCGACGATTTCACATCGCTCTCGATGATTCGTTCGTAAGTATCGAGATTGGTGTGCCAGGTGACGTTGAAATACTCGATCGGGTCTTGCGAAACACTGATCCCTGGCAAGCCCGCCGCGTTGAACGACGTACTGTCGGTTCCACCCGGATTTCGGCTCTTGGAACTGAGAGCCCCGGCAACGCCGAGATCGGAGAATGGTCCAAGAGCATCTCTCAGAACCGTTGCGGCTTCGGGCGGGCCGAAGATGTTCATTCCGCGAGCCTTTCCGGTGCCGCTATCAATATTGAAATAGCCGTTGAACTTTGCCCACTCGGGTTTGGGATTTTCGGACATGCCGAAATGAGCTTAGACATATGCTTTCGAACCTAGAAGCCCCTCTTCTTCACCACTCCAGCAAGCAACGCGGATAGTTCGGCGTGGTTTGACGCCAATCGCTTTGAGAATGCGTGCGGCTTCCATCATCGTTGCGCAGCCGATCGCGTTGT
>JBKJRA010000204.1:0-6825 GCA_046594975.1 Pyrinomonadaceae bacterium
AATTTTTCCGCGGCCTCGGCCGTCCACAAGGCCTGGCTTTTGATAAGTCGGGAAATCTTTATGTAGCGGGCTGCTATCAGGGCCGTCACGGTATCGTAAAAATATGGTCTGACGGCACCGGAGCCGCCCACTTCGTCGCCGGCAACAACGTGGTTGGCCTCTGCTTTACCCGCTCCGGAGCAATGATAGTCGCCACCAACAACAGCGTCTATTCCGTCCCATGCGGGATCGAAGGGACGTTATTGAAATAAAGAGATTTACCGCAGATACGCGGAGACGCAGAGAAACCCGAGAAAGCATTGTTTGGCGTTCTCGGGTTTCTCTTTTCTCTCGGCGTCTCCGCGTCTCTGCGGTTAAGATCCTACTGATTCATCTTCATCATGTCGGTTTGTTGTTTTGGTGACATGACCATCGGCAGGCGACCGTCGGCGTCTTTTGTAAGGGCGAGGAAATCGGCGTCGCGGCGGATCGAGTTGAACATAAAATCGACGCGGGCTTCCATCATCTCTTTTGTGCGGACTTCTTGGTAGCGTTCGTATTGATAGAAATGACGTTTGAGCAGTTCGAGAGCCTTTTCTTTCTGGCCGTTTTGGGCGAAGATCGCGGCGAGATTGTAGGACGCGGGCAGCAGGTTCATATTCGCCGACGCGACTTTCAGAGCCTCGTCCTTTTTGCCGTTAGCGGCCATGAAAACTGCGGCGAAGACCAGATTATACGGGTCGGTCGGGTCCATGGCGAGTGCTTTTTCGGTGTAAGAAGTGCCTTGCTTGAGGTCGCCTTCGGAGTTCCAATAGACGGCGAGATTACGATAGGCGAGGGCGAGTGGGTATGTGGCGACGGAGTCTTCCATCATATGCATGCCCTTGAGGAATTCGCCTTCGTGAATGGTGATCTTGCCAAGGCCGTGCAGCGCAACGGCACGCGAAAGCGGGTCAGACGGCATATCGAGAATCTGATGAAACTCCATTTTCGCCTTTTCCCAATCGCCGATGTGATGCCGGTGCAGCTCCGCCAGATAGCGAAGCGGCGTCGGGTCGGCAGGATCCATTTTGTTTGCCTGAGCGTAGAGTTTGTGGGCATCGAGATACTTCGCGGGGTTTTCAGCCACAAGGCCGCGTTTCATGATCTTGACCATTTGTGCAGTGACTTTTGGGTCGAAGTTGGGCGACGGCATAACGCTTCCGATATTTTCGGCACCGAGTTTCTTTAAGGCAGAGTTAGCGTCCTTTGCCTTTTTCGGGAACATGCATTTTTCGGCCGCGACGGACTGATAGAGCTTAATAGCGGCGGGTTTGTCGCCCGCGTCAGCTTTTGCTTTGGCGTCTTTGAAGCTGGTGTCGAGAGCGGTTTCACGGGTCTTGATCTCACCGCCGACGAGCTTTTCGACATCGCTCACGGCAAGCTTTCCGTTTTTATTTTCGACTTTGCTGATCGGCGTGCCGTCGATACTCGCGAGCACAGCAACGGGTAATTTCGAACCTCCGATCAGTTTTTCGGAATTAGGCGTTGTGCCGTCAGCGAGATACATCGAAACGCACTGTCCGGCATAGAGCGAGAGGTCACGGGATTCTTTCAGGCTCGATTTTTTGATCTCGTCCATCGAGGCAGGAAACCAATATAGAACGATGCCTGCAGAGGGGGCCGTATCTTTAGTCGTGAGCGGAGCTTTCCACGGCACATGATAAACGACCGGGTCTGTGCCGCCGCTCGATCCGCTGCTGCCGGACATTCCGCCCCCACCTCCGCCGCCTCCGCCGCCGCAGGTTGCCCATACTGGCGATGCGACAAACACAAATACCAGGAGAAATGCGACGGTGCGTGCGATGATTGTTTTCATGGCGGTGATTTTATCAGACAGGACGCGATGCGTCCAGCGAACTCCTTGCCTAAATAAGGCGTATTTATTTAAAATGGTGGCTATGACCTCGCGAAATTTTACGACTACATTGATACTGATGCTCGCCGCGGCTCTCACGTTTGCCTGCGACAGGGTAAAGCAGCTT
Organism: Pyrinomonadaceae bacterium; assembly: GCA_046594975.1. Lineage (GTDB taxonomy): Bacteria > Acidobacteriota > Blastocatellia > Pyrinomonadales > Pyrinomonadaceae > OLB17. The sequence continues at coordinate 2,004 of JBKJRA010000204.1, forward strand.
GCAGGTGGGTTCCCGACACCTCCGCCGGAAACGACAACGCCGACTAAACCGCTGAAAAAAGTCGAATTAAAGCCTGACGCTGAGTTGCAAAAACATATCGAGACGATTGCCGCCGAAGCTAAAGGCAATGTCGGTGTCGCGGCGGTCGTTTTGGAGACGGGCGAATCCGCAACGCTCAACGCCGAACAGCATTTCCCGATGCAGAGCGTCTATAAGCTGCCGATCTCGATGGCCGTGATGCACGAGATCGACGATGAGAAACTCTCTATTGATGAACAGATCGGCGTTACGAAAGATGATATGGCTCCGGCAAATTTGTATTCGCCGCTCCGTGACAAATATCCCGACGGCGGAACGCTGACCGTTCGCGAGCTGATCGAATATGCTGTATCGCAGAGCGATAACACTGCCTGTGATGTGCTCATCCGACTCGCAGGCGGGGCGGACGCGATACAGCAATACCTCGTCGCCATCGGCATAAAAGATATGAGAGTTGCCAATCCCGAAAGAGAAATTCAGCCAAACTGGCCGCTGCAGTACGAAAACTTTGCTACGCCAAACTCCGCCGTCACGCTTTTGCGTTCCCTACAAGATGGCAACGGCATTTCGGACACAAACCGCGAAATACTGATGAAATTTATGGTCGATTCTACAACCGGCCCGAATCGTCTCAAAGGCATGTTGCCAAAGGGAACCGAGGTTGCTCATAAAACCGGAACATCAGGCACACAAAACGGCATCACCGCCGCGACAAACGACATCGGCATCATCACTCTGCCAAACGGCAAACACATCGCCACCGCCGTATTTGTTTCCGATTCGCCCGCCGACGAGAACACCCGCGAAGCCGTCATCGCCAAGATCGCAAAGGCGGTTTGGGATAAGTGGGGCAAGGGCGAACAAGTTTCGAATGTAAAGGTCCCAAGTGTAATCCGATGTGATAAGGCAGAGACGGCAGAGGCAAAGGCAGTTTGTGAAGGGACGGGTGTTGCGTCAGACGATGTGAATCCCAATTTTCCTTTCGAGGTTACGTATGTCCGAGCTGATCTTAACGGAGATAAACGTGATGAGTATCTTGTTTGGGAATCAAGTTGGGCGGGAACAAGCGGCGGGATGCTTTGGATACTGCAACCTACTACGCATGGATTTAAGAAGCTTTTTGAAATAGAGATGACTTGGACACCAATTTTTGTTCTAAAATCAAAACACCATGGTTGGAACGACATCGTATATCTACTAACCGGGGGAGGTGTTACTCCGGAATTCGTCACGGTTCAGCATAATGGAAAGTTGTATGGGACTGGCGGAGGAAAATCATATAGACGTAAGGACGGTGTCGATTTGCCAGATGGAGAACTAGTGATGGGTAAAGAATGGAAACAATCGGTTTTCGGGCCGACAACAGATCAATAACTATGAACACGGAAAAACCTAAACCCATTCAAATTATGAACGAGCACGATGCTACGACTGAACATCCGACTCTTGTCGAGATTTTGCGAAATAGCCCACTCGTAGGGCTCGATGTGGATTTTTCGCGCCAAGACGATGAGATTCAAAGTCTTGTATTCGACGAGACAGTAAAGAATGATTAACTACGAAACCGTCCGCGAGATCGCGTTAGCTCTCCCTAATGTCGAGGAAGGGTCGTCTTATGGTGCTCCGGCGTTGAAAGTTGGTGGTAAGGAATTGTTCGTGCGTTGGCGGGAAGACTTGGATGCGGTCGTTTTGAAGACTACATTTGAAGAGCGTGAGGATCTAATGGCCGCTGCACCGGATGTTTATTTCATCACCGATCACTATTTAAATTACGAATATGTGCTCGTAAATCTCAAAACCGTCTCCCGCGAAGCCCTCACTGATATGATCCGACGGTCATATACGCTTGCTACGGAAAAGAAGAAGAAAAAGAAGAATTAGCCACGAATTCACGAATAAGAAAATACGTAATTCGTGCATTCGTGGCTAAAAATTCCTACTGCTTACCGGCTTTGATATCGGCTATGCGTTTTTCGACGGCTGCGGTGTCGGCACCGGCGGCTTTGCCGAGAACGACGGCACGTTCCGCGAATGTCAGAGCATCCTTCATATTACCCATCTGGAACAGGATATTAGACTTACGTGAAACATTTTGAAACGTCTCTTTGGTCGCGATCTGGGCGTCGGTCAGTTTCAGAGCCTGATCGAACCACTTATTAGCGTCGTCCGTCTGCTTGGCCGATTTTGCGTAGAGAGCCGCGTTGAGAGCTGGGCCTGGATCTGTTGGGTTTCCGACGGCGACGTATGCACGCAGATGTCCGAGCGTTGCGGCGACGACATCTTTGACCTCGACGGTAAAAGGAACGCTAAGCTTTTCCCATCTCACGATAAAGGTCGCTGATGTGTCAGTTACCGGATCAGCCGTAAAGGACAGCAGCTCCTGCTGAGGCTTGCCCCAGGTCGGCACGGCTTTTACGCGAAGAGCGTCTTTTTTCGCATCGTAGCTAAAGCTGCCCCATTGGCCGTCATCTTTGTTAAAGATAAATGTCCACTCTCTTTTGCCGGGGATCGAATGCAGGCTGTATTTGCCGGCAGGCAGTAGTTGGCCGTTGATGAGGACATCGTCGGTTGTGACGAAAAGCGTCGCCTCGTTAGCACCAGTGCGCCAAACGTGTCCCCAAGGTACAAGAACGGCGTCTTTCGGGCGTTTGTTTTGGTCATCAAGCGTTGCTTCGCCTGTGACGGGCGTTACCCAATCACCAAAGACCTTGCGGCCCTTCACCGCCGGACGGCTGTATGTGATCGTCACGTCGGTCGTGCCGATGGTTTGCATCACGCTGGCCTTTTGGCTCGGACGCGGAACCGGCGGACGAACCTGTGCTGACGCGATAACGGCCGTAAATAATACGATTGCTAGAACTGAGATATAAGAACTAAACTGTCGCTTCATAAAAACTCCTCTTAGGAAATGGAACCAAAGATAAATTCAGATGGACACAAATACGCAATGAGACGAAAAATAGTTTCTCACGCGGCCTACGACATCGTGTTAATACTGCGAACCGTAATGATGAGATTAACTTCGGGATTGTCCAACGCCTCGATCAATTGCAGCAGACTTTCGTAGGGGGCTTTTTCACTCGCGATTATACCTATCATCGACCCGCCGCCGGATCCGTCCGCGCTGAGCAGTTTTGCGATCGCCGCCTTTAGCTCGGCTCGAGAGAGTGCCCGCTGTTTTAGGGGAAAGACCGGAGGCAGCGTAAAATTTGCATTCGCCGAGATATTGCCGCCCGGATCGAGCATTCTGGACGAAAGATTGACGCTGGTGCGCGGGTTAGCGGCGGTTTGCTCGTTAAAATAATACTTCCCATCGCTGCTGATCTCGATGGATGTATTGTATGTGCGAGCATAACGAAGCAGTTCCGGCCTTCCTTCGTTCATGAATGTGACGTGATTGCCTGCGGATTCCAAATCGGCGTCCTTTAGGTTAGCTAGGCGTCTTGTCTTAGCCATGTCAACGTTGTCGGTCGTCACGACCATAGCCATTGGGTTTATACTCGGTTCCGCTGTGCCCTTATCCAGAGCGGCCTTACTTACGAGGATAGCCTTGCCCGTCCCTACGGTAATAGCTTCGGACAATTGAGCGAGCCTCGAAATTGAGATCATCGGGGATGGAACGAGCAGCACCGTCGGGTTTGTATATTCGTCGATCAAGTGCTTTTGCAAGCCCGTAAACCTTACCCTGTTTATCTTATCGGCTAGCGGTACGAGGCTGCTGAGTTTTCCGGCAGGCTGACCGTTAAGGAAAACCTTGCTCTCGGTGACGACCTTCCATGGCCAGTCGGCGTCCTCAGATGGTGCCTGCTGACCAAGCAACATGTAAGCTCCTGCGGCAACGAGCATCGAAAACATTATCAATATCTGAAGGGGCATGGGTATCCGGAAAAATCTTCTTTGCACAATGATCTCCTTTTGATTCGGCGGTTTGACTGAATTGCTAGTTTGCGTTCGAGTTTACCACAGAAAGGAGGCGGGCATATAAAAAATTAGCTGCTACAAATGCAGAGTTCGAAATTCGCTTTAGTTGAAATATTTTGATTCCTTAAATGTTGAAATGTACTAAACGATGCACTTGCGAGCCGCCTATTTACAATTTACAAATTTTATTTCAGATAAATACCTGTGTTGAGTTTGTTTACCGCTTCCAGCTATAGGTATTTCGTTCGAAATATTCGGATTCGCCATCAAACTTTACCTCTTTGCGGATCGAGAATATTTTTTTGCCCACCAGATATGTGTGTCGAAAAGTGGCTTTTCTATGATCGTCGACGCCGGCGACGGTCGTAACTATTTTCAGAGTGCCGTCGGGCATCTTTATACGCTCGATAACGTTTTCTCCATCAAAAATACTGCCGTCGGAACTGAGGACGACGCTTTCGGTTCGGTTAGCACCGGGCTCATGCGGATACTGCATCGCTAACGTCCATTTTAATTTGTCTGTCGCATCATGTGTGACAGTGACGTTTGATTTAACCGAAGTCGGCTTTTTCGATTGATAATCGAGATAGATCAGATCACCGACCCACTCTTTGCCCTCGAGTGGTTTGAGGTCTTTGGCCGAGATCTTAGCTGTCTGGGCCGAAGCGGTGATGGTAAGCACAATTGTAACTAAGAAAAAGGTTAATAGTGTTTTCATAAAATGACTTCCGCCGGATGACGCAAAGTAGTTTTAAAATGGCGAAAAAAAGAAATTTAGCCACGAATTACACGAATAAACACCAATTGTGATCGGTGTTGTTCGTGCCATTTGTGGCTAAAAACATTTATTCAATAGCTAGTC
>JBKJRA010000286.1:0-5976 GCA_046594975.1 Pyrinomonadaceae bacterium
GTACAGGACCCGGCCAACGCCGTCGTTACGGGTGCTACCGTGACTCTGCGAAATAATAAGTCCGGCGCGGAGCGCGTCACCCAAACCGACAGTGACGGCAAATTCACATTCGACGGAGTCGGTGACCCGTCACAATACACGGTTATCGTGTCTCTAAAGGGTTTCGGCCGCCTAACAAAGCCGCTTGAGACTGGCAACGCTAATATTACGCTGACGCTCACACCCGGAGAGCTTAGCGAAAACGTGACCGTGACCGCGACGCGAACTCAGATACTTACGTCCGAAACCGCAGTGCCTGTCAGTGTGATCGGACGTGACGAGATCGAGCGAAAGGCCGTTAACACCGTCGGCGATATCTTTCGTACACTTCCCGGAACATCGACCGTCAATGAGGGCGGTTTTCAGGTCCGGCCTCGTATTCGCGGGCTGGACAGTAACCGTGTCCTCATCCTCGTCGATGGCGAACGCCTTAATAACAGCCGTACCTCCACGGGCCAATCCGGCGTCGAAACCGGTCTTGTCGAACTCTCGCAGGTTGAGAGCGTCGAGGTAGTCCGGGGCAGCGGTTCGGTGCTGTACGGAACCGACGCTCTCGGCGGTACCATCAATATAATTACTCGCGACACGCCGATACGACGCGAGAAGGGCTTTCGATTTGGCGGTGCGCTTGACACTTTTTACAGCTCCAATGAGAATGGCCGACGAGCAAGTCTGGCAGTAAATGGATCTGGAAAATACTTTGCATTCCGGGTCTCACAGTCCCTCGAACGATTTCATAATTATTTTACCGGCAAGCCAAATACTATCTTTCTGTCAGATCTGCGGAGTCAGCAGTTCGCAATCACCGATAATGGCGAGGCCTTGAATTCGCAGTCGCACGGCGGGAATTCGGCTGCGACACTCAGATTCTTTCTAAACGATAAGAACACTTTTAAGCTGAATTATGACCGCCGACGCGGAGCTAATATCGGCTCGGCCGGGCTGGTCGGAGCGTTCAACGGATTTTTCCCGTTCTCAAATCGTGACAAGTTTGGCGGTCGTTTTGACTCCGTCCTGGTTAACAAATACCTGCAACGCGTCTCAGCAAGCGCTTTTTATCAAACGCAGTATCGTAACTTTACGAATATCTTGACGGTTCCGCCCGCACCGCCTTTCTTTCCCGGCATATATCAGATCAGCGAAACCATAACTGATACCAAGACGTCAGGATTTGACGTGCAGACCGATTGGGCGTTCGGCGGCCGCAATAACCTAGTTGCCGGTGTCAGCTTTTTCCGCGATACAAATAAGGACCGCCGCCTAGTTGTCTCGCGTTCCACGCCTGCCTCGACATCTTCGCGAACCAGCACGACAAAAAGTATTCCGGATGCCAGCCTGTCGAGTTTTGCCGGATTTGCCCAGGACGAATTTCGCGTTTCGAATAAGCTGAAATTTGTCGGCGGCGTCAGGGTCGATAATTTCAAGACGGTCTCGCAGACGACCACGGGTTTTGTTTTGCCCGCGCTCACGGCGGCTCAGATCGATTTTCTCGGCATCGCTAATATAGCCTCGGGCATTAGTAAATCAAACACCTCGGTAACCGGAGATGTCGGAGCGGTCTATAAATTGACCTCTAATGTTATTCTCTCAGGCCGGGTTGGACGTTCATTCCGAACACCCAACTTGTTCGAGACGTTTTTTACCGATCGAGGTTCGGTCAGCGGGTCCTTCGTAGCGGGCAATCCATTTTTGAAACCGGAAACTGGTACGAACGTCGATACGAGCGTCAAAGTGAAAACCTCGCGATACGCGGCATCGGTCACATATTTTAACAATTCATACAAAAACCTTTTGGCGACGGTGCCGGCAGTTGATAAGAACGGTCAGCCGATATTTCTCAACCAACCCGGGCCGCCCACCCGCATCTATCAAACTCAAAACTTCGACCGTGCCCGAATTCAGGGCCTGGAAGCCGAGTTCGAAGTTCCCATCAAGATCAGCCTCGGCCTTTTGACGCCGAACGGGAATTTTAGCTATCTACGCGGCGACGATACCGGAAGAAATGTACCGCTCGATTTTATCAGCCCGATGCGGACAAACATTGGCGTCCGTTGGAACAACTACGGCAAGTCTTATTTCTTTGATTACTATGCGAGGATCGTGACGACCCAAAAACGGCTTTCGCCATCATTTCTCTCGTCGGTAAACCAAGGTGGTAATGGCGGCCCCGAAGCTGGCTTTGTTACTCACAATATGAGTGGTGGATATTATTTCCGCCGCGAACATTACAACTTTAATATAAACCTCGGCGTTTCGAATCTGTTTAACCGTGCTTACAGCGAACAGTTCGTATTCTCACCCGCCCGCGGACGCTCATTCACGATCGGAACGACGTGGGAGATAAGGTAATTATTCCCTGACGGCTAATTAGTAGAAAAAAGCTCCGTTCGAGACGAACGGAGCCTTTTTTATCAATACTATATATTTCTATTGCTTACGCGGCGTGAGCGAGACGTTGCGTTCGAGGGAGTCCCATATTTGGAGATAGATCTGAGTTTCGCGGGGGATGAGGACGGTCCAGCTTGAGCCGCCGCGGTTGATGTATCCGGCGAGTTTCGCGGGGTTTGAGTTGTAACCGGCGGCCATTAGATGCTCCTGCGAGGCGATGCCGGTCTGCATTGCTTGGGTGACGGTCGGGCTGGCGGAGAGGTCGTTCCAGGTCATTTGCATATAGAGCAGCATCGCCTGTGTGGCGTTGACGTGGTTGCGCATTCCCTCGACAAAATCGGGCATCAATCCGGCATTAGGATAGCGGGCTCGGATCATACGATAGGTGGGCGGTATCATCTGCACCATGCCTCCGGCACCGGCCGAGCTGACCGAATAGCGATATGTCTGACCCTCGTTGAGAGCGTAGAGCGTAAAGATGTCGTTGTAGATATTCGACTGAAATTCGGTGCGAAAACGCAGGTGATCGACGTGCTCGACGGTGGCGAGTCGTTCGGCAATGTCGGCTACCTTTGGCTGGATTACATAGCCGCTGGTACGCAAATGGTCGCGGGCGATCTCGATCGTGTTATGGACGTAAAAGCGTCCGGCGTTGACGACCTCCGGCGTTACAAGCCCGGGATGCGTCGATACGTAATACGCCATTTCCTGCATCACGCCGCGCGTTTCGCGAGGGTATTGGACGACGAGCGGCAGATGAGCTTTGCCGTTCATATCGCTGACGGTAACTGGAGTGTTGACGCCGTTGCCGCGGACAGTGCGTGAAACGATCTGTTTGCCATTGGCCGTTAACGCAACCGTGCCGGTTCCGGTATCGAGAAACTGGTCTTTGGTTATCACATACGAATCGATCTGACGCGTGCTTTCGTCGTAAAACGCCACGCGGATCAGCGTCGTCGGATTGACCGGATCTACAGACGCGATCGTCAGCGGTCGACCAGTAAGATAGCGTTTTGCTTCAGCGATCTTTGATTTGATCTGCGCAAAGCTGAGGCCTTTGTATGAAAGATTGCTCGCCTGCGAAGTCGAAGCCGAAGTGATAGGTGGGACATAAGGACTGCCTGTTGCCGGAGCACTTCCAACCACAATGGGCGTTTGTGATGGCTTTGGATATGGCGTCGGCGTGCGTGCGGGCTGTGTCGCCGGCAGTGTGCTTGTTACTATTACTCTCGATGGCGTCGGCACAGGCTTAAGCAGATTTGATTGTGCAGAAACAGAAATTGCCGAAGCCGCGACGACAAAGATGCTAAGGTAAACGCTTTTTTTCATATTTGTTTTCGGAGAGCTTGTTGCCGGATATATGATTTTGGGGATCAATTATGGGCGACAGGTATAAGATTCTCTTAAATGATGTTCAGTTGTCAACCATTTTCGAAAAAATTATTGTAGTCATAAGAGGTGCTTATGGATATTATGAGATTGTCTAGTCGCGTTTCATAATGTATAACTTAGTTTTTCGCCTGTATTTCGCGGCGTTCGATTATGAAAAAACTCTTTGGAACAGACGGTATCAGGTCTCACGCGGGCGAATTTCCGCTGGATGAAAAGACGGTGCGGGCGATAGGGGCTTCGTTGACACGGCAGTTTCGCGAAAGGCTCGGACGCGATCCGCGATTTATAACCGGACGCGACACACGGGAATCCGGCGAGTGGATAGAGAATGCATTTCACGCTGGGGCCCATGCCGAAAACGCCGTCTGCGAATCGGCCGATGTCATCACCACGCCGGGAGTTGCGTATTTGACAAAAGCGTTCGATTTTGACGCCGGGATAGTCATTAGTGCATCGCATAACCCCTATCAAGACAACGGTATAAAGATATTTTTGCCGACCGGAAAAAAGACCGGTGAGGATATCGAACGTAAGATAGAAAGCGATATTTATGCGGATGCGGACGGAGATCTATCGCATGGGGCAGCGGCTGAAATCTCGCGAGTGTATGAGTTTCGAAACGCGTATCTTGGGCATCTTAAGGACAATGCACGCGGATTTAAGGCACACGGAGCGAAGATAGTTATTGATTGCGCAAACGGAGCTGCGTCCGATCTTGCGACCGAGCTTTTTGTCGGTCTCGGAGCCGATGTTGTCGCAATCCACGATGAGCCGGACGGCAAAAACATCAATGAAAATTGCGGCTCGCTGCATCTCGAACATTTGCAGGCGAAAGTGTTGGAAGAACGAGCGGGGTTTGGCGTAGCTTTCGACGGCGATGCGGACAGGGCTTTGTTTGTCGATGAAAAGGGAAATATTATCGACGGCGACGCGACATTATGGATAATGGCGCAGTATCTGCAATCCCACGGCAAACTGAAAAATGGAACGGTCGTCGCGACCGTGATGAGCAATCTCGGTCTCGAACTTGCTCTCAAGTCCAAGGGCATCAATCTGTTGCGGGCAAATGTCGGCGACAAATACGTGCTAGAAGAATTGCTCAAAACCGACTCTGAGATCGGCGGCGAACAGTCTGGACACATCATCTACCCGGAACTAAGCCTCGTCGGCGATGGGATGATGACGGCGTTATTACTGCTGATGGCGATTAGTGAAAAGGGAGTCTCGCTGTCGCAAGCGACTGAGGGCTTCGTCCGTTATCCGCAAATTTTGAAGAACGTCAGGGTCAATGAGAAGCGTCCGTTCGACGACGTGCCGGACATTGCTGCCGCCGCTAAACAGGTCGAATACGAGCTCGACGGCACAGGGCGTTTGCTGCTCAGGTATTCCGGTACCGAAAATCTCGCCCGAGTGATGATCGAGGGCAAGGATCAGGCGGTGATCGAGGCTCTCGCCGGACGGCTCGGCGATGTGATAGAAAGGGCTCTTGGTTAAAATGGGGACAAACACCATAAAAATCGGATTTTCGCAGGAATCGCTTGGTTACAAGATCAAGATTGGCCACGATCTGCTCGCGGACTGCGGTAAATGGGCGCGAAAATGTCTAGGCAAAGACGCTGCAAAGATTGTCATTGTCTCAAATCCGACAGTCTTGAAACTCTACGGGCGGAAGGTCATAGAAAGCGTCGCGGCAGAGGGTTTTACCACCTCGTATTTTTTGATGAAAGATGGCGAGACGCATAAAAACCTGCGCACGGCCGAGTCGGCTCTGCGGTTTTTTTCTGAATCAGGGTTGACCCGAACTGATGCCGTAGTTGCCCTCGGCGGAGGAGTCGTCGGTGATCTCGCAGGTTTTGCTTCAGCGGTTTTTCTTCGCGGTATAACGTTTTTACAGATCCCAACGACGCTGTTGTCGATGATCGATTCGTCGGTCGGCGGTAAGACGGGTGTAAATTCGGCTTTTGGCAAGAACCTGATCGGTGCGTTTCACCAGCCGAAAGGTGTTTTGATCGACACTGCGACTTTGAAAACTCTGCCTACACGCGAGTTGACCGCCGGGTTTTGCGAAGCAATAAAACAAGGGGCGATCAGCGGTAAAACGCTGCACGCAAAAACCGATGATGTGTTGTCGGCATATCAGGTAAACAAGCTTTCAAG
>JBKJRA010000223.1:0-4806 GCA_046594975.1 Pyrinomonadaceae bacterium
CGAAAGCCCAAGGCCGCGAAAGTGACGGACGACGAAGTAGTTTCGATCGCGGCGGAATCTGATACCACAAACGGCGATGCTCCTGAAAAGGGATCACAGTCCAATAAGGACAAAGCCGATGACGGCATAATGAACCTCGCCGGTTTGAAGGATAAATCGATCAGCGAGCTGACGCATATCGCCAAAGATATGGGTATCGAGGGAGCTTCGGGACTGCGTAAGCAGGAGCTGATCTTCAAGGTTCTCGCTGCCCAGACCGAAAAAAGCGGTCTTATCTTTTCCGAAGGCGTACTCGAAACCCTGCCTGACGGCTTTGGATTTTTACGGGCTCCCGAATACAACTATCTGCCCGGCCCTGACGACATTTATGTTTCGCCGTCGCAGATACGTAAATTTGACCTTCGCACCGGTGATACCGTTTCCGGCCAGATCCGGCCGCCAAAAGAAGGTGAGCGTTACTTTGCTCTCATCAAGGTCGAGGCCATAAATTTTGAAGCACCCGAGACTTCGCGTGAAAAGATATTTTTCGATAATCTAACACCGCTCTATCCGGACGAGCAGCTCATTATGGAGACGACGCCCGACAATATCTCGGCCCGCGTCATCGACCTCGTAACGCCTATTGGTAAAGGGCAGCGTGCATTGATCGTCGCTCCGCCGCGAACCGGTAAGACGATGCTGCTCCAGACGATCGCTAATTCGATCACGGAAAATCATCCCGAAGTAACTCTCATCGTTTTGCTCATCGACGAGCGACCCGAAGAAGTTACCGATATGCAGCGTTCGGTCAAAGGAGAGGTTATCTCATCGACATTTGACGAGCCGCCGACACGTCACGTGCAGGTCGCAGATATGGTCATCGAAAAGGCAAAACGCCTGGTCGAACACCAACGCGACGTGGTTATTTTGCTCGATTCGATCACGCGTCTCGCGCGAGCCCACAACGCTGTCGTACCGCCGTCGGGTAAGATTCTGTCGGGTGGTATAGATTCTAACGCTCTACAGCGACCTAAGCGTTTCTTTGGTGCTGCGCGTAATATCGAAGAAGGCGGCAGCCTGACGATCATCGCTACGGCTCTGATCGATACGGGTTCGCGTATGGACGATGTTATTTTCGAAGAGTTTAAAGGAACTGGTAATTCGGAGATCCAGCTGGACCGCAAACTTTCCGACAAACGGCTATTCCCGGCGATCGACGTTCAGCGTTCGGGTACGCGTAAAGAAGAATTGCTTATCGATAAGGAAAATCTCAATCGTATCTGGGTTATGCGGCGTGTTCTTAACCCTCTGTCGCCTGTCGAGCAGATGGAAGTCGTCATCGAACGCCTTTCGAAAACCAAGAAAAATTCGGAATTTCTCGCGTCGATGCAAACGTAGGTTGGTAAAGAGTGAATAGTAAATCGTGAATAGTGGAAGACAAGTTGATGTTTTCTGCTATTCACGATTTACTATTTACGATCCATTTTTTATATGCGTGTAGCCGTAATCTCTGCTGAGGCAGTTCCATATTCAAAGACCGGCGGTCTTGGCGATGTCGCCGGGGCTTTGCCAAAGGCATTGAAACAGGTCGGCATTGACGCGCTATTGATCACGCCTTGCTACTGGCAGACAAAGGGTGAATACCTTTGGGAAACGGCGATCGAGGATCTATGGGTCGATTGGCGTGGGCAGAGCGTTCGAGCAAAAGCATTTTACAGCGAGGCTAACGGCTCTCCGACATTTCTCATAGACTATCCGCCGCTTTTTCATCGCGATTCGATATATGGTTACACCGAAGATTACGAACGGTTCGCGTTTTTTAATCACGCGGCTTTAGCCATCCTTAAACGGATTGGACCTGCTCCTGACATCATTCATTTGAATGATTGGCATTGCGGCTTTGCAGCGGTCGAAATAGCTTCGAGGCGTCGAAATGAGGCTTATTGGCAAGGCACTCGGACGGTATTTTCGATTCATAATATGGCCTATCAGGGCGGTTTTGGAATGAGCGAATTGTCCTTACTTGGGTTTACGAGTAGCTTCGCCAGAAATAGCTTTAATTTTAACGGTTACGCTTCTGCAATGAAGGCCGGACTTGAGGTTTCTAACACGCTCTCGACCGTCTCAAATCGCTATTCAAAAGAAATACAAACACCTGAGAATGGCTACGGCCTCGACTGGCTCACTCGGCAGCGTGCAAACCGCTTGATTGGTATTACCAACGGCGTTGATTACGAGGTCTGGAATCCTGAAACTGACGTCGAGTTGCCGGCACATTTCTCGATCAACGATCTCACTGGAAAACAAGAATGCAAGCGTGCCTTACTCGAACAATTTAGCCTGCCGATAGAGCTGGATAGGCCAATTTATGCAAGCGTTACGCGGCTTACTTCGCAAAAGGGCGTTGAGTTGATCCGTCAGGGAGCCGGGGATATTCTTGCGTCCGGCGGCTTCTTTATTGCGTTGGGATCGGGCGAAAAGGAATCGGAAAAGTTCTTACAGGCACTTCGCGACTATGCCCCTTCGCGGGTGGGCATATACATCGGCTATAATGAGAATTTGGCACATCTTATTGAGGCAGGGGCGGATATGTTCTTGATGCCCTCAAAGTTCGAGCCGTGCGGACTAAACCAAATGTATTCATTGAGATACGGGACGGTGCCGATAGTAAGGGCAGTCGGTGGACTCGACGATACAGTGCAAAATTGGGACGCGGTGAGCGGAACAGGGAACGGATACAAATTCGGAGCTTTTAGTGCTGATAAACTGCTCGAAAAGATCTACGAAGCACGTTTTGCATACGCCGATAAGGAAACTTGGGCAAAAATCCAGCGAAACGGGATGGCGGTCGATAATTCTTGGGAAAACGCGGCTCGGAATTACGTTGAACTGTATAATTGGACGCTAAGATAAAAGTAAGAAAGAAATGATAATTGTAATTATCGGAGCCCAATGGGGCGATGAGGGGAAAGGAAAGGTTGTTGATCTTTTGGCGGACCGGTTTGATATCGTGTCACGTTATCAGGGCGGTCACAATGCCGGACACAGCGTTTATGTCGGCGATAAGGCGTTTGTTTTGAGGCTTTTGCCTTCCGGAATAATACATCCTGACAAGACCTGCGTACTTGGAAACGGGATGGTCATCGACCCAAAAGCTTTTTTCGAAGAGGTCGATCAGATCGCTGAAAAGGGAATCTCGGTTTCGCCGGAACGACTAAAGGTTTCGAGTCGAGCTCATCTGATAATGCCGTACCACAAGGCTTTGGATCACACATCCGAAGAGAGGCTCGGTAACGAAAAGATCGGTACGACGCTTCGCGGTATCGGACCTGCTTACGAAGACAAAGCCGGTCGGAGAGGAATTCGTGTTGCTGACGCGATGTCGCCGGAGATATTAAAGCTGCGGATTGAGCGAAATCTTGAGGAAGCAAACCGCATTATCGTACTTTTCGGCCAGCAGCCGCTGCGAGCTGATGAGATATTGGCGGAGATATCGCCGCTGGTAGAGCGTTTGCGGCCGTTTGTCTGCGAGACCTCGCATTTTCTCGCCGAGGCACGCAAGGCGAACAAAAAAATCCTTCTCGAAGGCGCTCAGGCGACGCTGCTCGATGTCGATCACGGCACGTATCCATATGTTACATCTTCGAATCCGACAGCCGGTGGGGCGTCGGTAGGAGCGGGAATTCCGCCGCATCACATCAGCGGCGTTTTGGGGATCGTGAGAACATACGCAACTCGTGTCGGCGAAGGGCCGTTTCCGACGGAAATGGTTGATTCTGAAGAAGATATGGCTAATCTTATTCGCCAGCGTGGCAACGAATATGGCTCTGTTACGAAACGTCCGCGTCGCTGCGGTTGGTTCGACGCAGTCGCGACCAGATACGCCGCCGAGTTGAACGGATTTGACTCAGTTGCACTAACAAAGCTCGATGTTCTCGACGCTTTGGAAGAAATTAAAGTCGGTGTAGGCTATGAGATCAATGGCGATCGCGTTGACACTTTTCCTGCCGTATCGAGCGATTTGCGGGCGATAAAGCCTATCTATGAGACGCTTCCGGGTTGGATGTCGGACACGGTCGGAACAACAGAAGTTGCGAAACTGCCGGAAAAAGCACAGGCTTACGTTCAATTTCTTTCGGATCAGATCGGCGTCGAGATCGGGCTTATTTCGACCGGACCGGAACGCGATCAAACAATTATCCTAAAAGAATCTGTGATGGAAGGTTGGTTCGCTTAGCTAGCAATGGCAAAGACAGAGATCGTTGAATTTTCCGATGAATGGGCTGAAGATTTTGCCTCGCTCAATTACGAATGGATCGAGCAGTTTTTTGCTGTCGAAACTCATGACAAAGAGATCCTCGATGACCCTCGCAAATTTGTTATCGATCCGGGCGGACAGATATTTATGGCAATAGTTTCGGGCCTTGCGGCAGGGACAGTCGCTCTAATTCCCGACGGCAAAGGCTCACTGGAACTTACAAAAATGGCTGTCTCGCCGGAATTTCAAGGCATGGGTATCGGCGATCGCCTGATGGAAAAGTGTCTCGAATACGCAACGCAGCAAGGTGTAGGCACAATGTGGCTCGAATCACACACAAAACTTGCCCCGGCATTATCGCTTTATAGGAAACATGGCTTCGAAGAGGTGCCCGGCGACCCCCAGTCGCTTTATGTGAGAGCAGATATACGTATGGAACTTGCCATTAGCCGCCGCAATATGTAAAATCTTCAATTCGGCTGACTTCGGTCAGCATACATGGTCCGATAGCTCAGTCGGTAGAGCAAGTGGCTTTTAACCACTGGGTCGCAGGTTCGAGTCCTGCTCGG
>JBKJRA010000289.1:0-4731 GCA_046594975.1 Pyrinomonadaceae bacterium
CACAGCAACAGCCGCAACTTGTAAAATTGCATGACGGCCTTTTTCATCAGATTCCTCGTCAACCTCAAACGAGGCTATAACATCCCGTTTTGTAAACGCAAGGAAAAGCACTGTAAAGAGAATTGCGAGTAGAAAGATGACACTCGTACTCGTTGCACCGAGACCCAAACCACCGTGCTCACCTGATTGAGAAAGATAATCACCTAGCGACGCACCTAGCGGGCGTGTCATGATGTATATCAACCAAAAGGCCAGTATTGAGTTGAGACCGACTTTCCAGGCGATCGCAAATATCGCAATTACAACACAAACGATCACCCCGGTCGTAAAATACCCCAGACCGAGACTCTCAGCCATCAGATCGCCCGATGCCGTGCCGAGGGCAAACGTAAACAGAATGGTGACCCAATAAAATATCTCTCTCCGTGTCGAAAAAATTGAATGAATGGAAAGCGTTTTTTCAAAGGCATACCAAACCCCAAATGTGGCTGCTAGCAGTACGCTGAACAAGATCGTGCTGATTTCCAGAGGTACGCCGATGCTGTCGGTAAGATTATCCGTAACCAGAGTGCCGAATACGCTTATCAAAACGACAGTTAGCCAATAGATCGCCGGGATATATTTTTTGGTCTTGATCTGGATTATCAGAGCCACGAGCAGCAACACTCCCATTACGACCGACGTGCCCGTAAGCCCAAGGTTCAAATTAACGTTCAGGAAATCCGACGCGGTTTCGCCAACAGTCGTACATAAGACCTTGATAACCCAAAAATAAAGGGTTATCTGCGGCACTTTATTCAACATTTTGCGTGCTAAATTTGGCGACTGGCTTGGTCCGGTTTGCGATAGCGTCATTTTCATCTCCTTAATCATTTCTTCATCTTCTAAGATAAGGTATTTCCATCTGTGCTCTATCGTACCTATCGGCAAATGAACAACAGATTAACGCCGAAACTAGTTTGGTTATTTTTGGCAACAGAAAAAACCGGAATATTGAAAACGCAGTACCAGAGCCACCGGGCAGCGATTCCAACAACGGAGCTACGCGTGAGGCGGCGTGCGAGGTGCGGGAGGCTTATCGCTCCGGACAAACTAATCGACGGATGTTGTTGGAGTATCCGGCTTTCGTTTACTACTCAATATTTGAGGAATGTGCCGTCGCGGGGCCTGATGATGCTATACTACTCCCAGAATCCCTTCTTACCGAGCCGGGAGTGAGTCGATGAAAATAAAAACGATCATATATGCCTTTACCATCATGGTCGCGACGGTCGCCGTGATCAAAGCTCAAACGCCAACGCCGACTCCAACCGCCGCTCAGCAAGCCGCGCGCAATGCTACCCGCGAAAAGATGCGTGCGCTGCTCGACGTCAACGGGACTAAGGTCAACATAACGTTTAAACAGAGCGAAAAACAGCCATACAATTTCGTGGGCACGTTGAGTACAGGGCTCAAAAATGCAGACAGCTTCGAGACGGTTGTTTCCGTCAGTGCCGAGGACACCATCCATTTTCGTGTCTTTCCCCACTACAACGGACACTACGTCAACCTTGATAGGGCCAAGAACAGCGATGCTCTGATGCGGCAAATGGTGCGTTTCAGCGATGCCAATTTTATGTATTGGGGGGCCGACCCATCGAATGACATATTTGTCGGGTACAATTTCACGCTGGAGTCCGGTTTCCCCAATGAGTCAATTAAAGTAGTGTTGAACAGCATATTGAAACTCGATGAATACGTCGGCCGAATGAGGCCCGCCATTGACGGCACCGAAGCGAAGTAGTAATTCAACTTGCTAAATCCGCCGCCGCCGCAGCAAATGTCGAAGCCGTCTTTGGTTAGAGAGCATAATATCAACCCGGAAATATGACGGCAAATGTATTCTCGCCGTTCTGAGACCTTGTCAGTTCCAGTTTCGCTCCGTGCAGTTCGGCGATCCATTTTGAGATTGAGAGGCCGAGGCCGGCTCCGCTGGTTGACGTTGCATCCTGGCGTCCGCGTGACCGATCGACGCGATAAAAACGTTCGAATATTTGACTCTGCTCCTCGACGGGGATCTCCGGGCCGGTATTAGTAACAGAGAGATGTTTATCTTTAACCTCGATGGTTATTTTGCCGATCTCGTTGTTGTATTTCATGGCGTTATCAAGCAGATTGAGCACCAAACGGCTAAGCAAAGACCCGTCACCCCGAACAAGAGTTTCCTCCGTAGTGATCTCGATCGTGATATTTTGTTTTTCTGCCAATGTACGGATCGAATGGACACATTCGGCGGCGATCTCGTCTAAATAAACCTCGCCGAACTTTGCCGCAAAATTACCAGCATCAGCGCGGGCGAGAATGAAAAGGTCTTCGACGATACGCGTCAGACGCTTGCTCTCATCGTGGACTATTGCGAGGGATTCTTGATAATCGGCTGCGGTTCGGGTGTCTTTGCTTATTGCTACTTCGGACTCACCACGGACAATGGCAAGCGGTGTCCGCAATTCGTGCGAGGCATCCGCCATAAATCGCCGCTGCTGTTCAAATGATCTGTCCAGCCGATCTAATAGGTCGTTGAAAACGGTAGCTAGATTTCCAAGCTCGTCATTTTTATTAGCTACCGGTAATCTCTCGTGCAGATTTTGCGACGTTATCAAACCGGCCCGCTCACTCATTTGCCGGACAGGACGCAAGCTCCGGCGAACAAGAAAATAGCCGCCCAAACCCGCAATCAATAGTGCAACGGGTATGGCGACAAGCACTATTGTCTGCAAACGCCTCTCGAGAGCTTGGCGTTCTGCCAAAGGGTAAAAGACATAAAGGTGAAAGTCTTTGCCGCTCACGCTAAATGTGCGGTCAAAAACTCTGTACTGCTCACCATTGAAGGTATGATCTACAAACGCGCCGTCCTCACTTTTGGCTCCGTCAGGGAGATCGTAATCAGCGGTCTTTGCAACGACCGCACCCAAATTTGAAAGCACCACGAACTGATAATCGCGAAACCTAAATGCATCCATAGCATCGACAATATTTTCGGATGTCCTCGGATTCGGTTCCTCGTCACCCTGTTCGGCATTCGCCGCGACAACAAAATTATTTGCCATCTCGGTGAGATTCGAGTCTGTTTCAGCCCTTAAAACACTGACGAACGAAAAGTAGATCAGTACACTGAACGCAATAATGACCAGCGTCAAAACAACCGTGTACCACAGCGTAAGTTTTACTCGTATCGAACTAAACATCGTCCAAAATGTACCCGGCTCCACGCCGTGTGCGGATCAGTTGAACAGGAAACCCTTCGTCCATCTTGATCCGCAGGCGTTTTATATATACCTCGATCAGATTTGAAAAAGCGTCAAAATTCTCATCCCAGACGTGAGTTGAGATCTCGTCGCGTCCGACGACCTTGCCTCGGCTGACTGCAAGGAATTCGAGCAATGCATATTCTTTCGTCGTCAGCTCGATCTCTTTCCCTGCCCGCCATACTCTTTGAGATATGGTATCGATCTCGAGGTCGGCTATATTTATTTTTGACGACCGCACCTCGCTGTGCCGTCGGGACAAAGCCCGCAGACGGGCTAGCAACTCGCGAAATTCGAAAGGCTTAGTGAGATAGTCGTCGGCACCGAAATCGAGCCCTGAGATGCGGTCGTCAACCGCATCGCGTGCGGTGAGCATCAATATCGGCGTCCGCTTTCCGCCCAGCCGCAACTCGCGGCAGACTCCAAAACCGTCTTTCTTAGGTAGATTTACATCGAGGATGATCAAGTCGTAATCGTTGATCTCAGTTTGATAAAGTCCGTCCTCGCCATTTACGGCGACATCGACTGCATAGGAATTCTCACGCAGCCCCTTAGCAACAAAGCCCGCTATTCGATGGTCGTCTTCTACAAGGAGAACCCGCATGTAGTCATGATACCTCTAACTAAATTAACATGGGATTAATAAGATCGCGGGACGCGGAAATACAAAAAGGCAACCGTTGCGGCTGCCTTTGTTTACTTTAATATTTTCTCTTACTTGCCGTAAACCAAGACAACAAAGCTGTTAGGTACCATCGGAGCACGCGGACGCGGTTGTTCTTTGGTCGGGGCGGGTGCCGTTCCGAATTGAGCAGTCGGCAGGTAAACTTTGTGCGACTTTGTATCAACCGCCAATGTGCGGGCGCGTGGCTGAGTCTTGACGTTTTCGGCAACGACAAACTTGTCTTTCGAATCTTCGTGAACGACGGTCAGCGTGCCTTCGCCGTTTGAACTGAACGCGTATTTTGTGCCAGGATCAAAATCGGCTCCGTCCGTCCCGTCGCCTGTCTGCAGATCGGTAATGACCTTGCCGGTCGTCGCATCCATCACAATCATTTTTTTGTTGGCGCAGACAATAAATATACGGTGTGTTTTATTGTCGATCGCAAGCCCCGTCGGTTCTTCGCCTGGAGCTATCGGCCAGTGCGCTGTTACCGTCAACTTTTTCGCATCGATAGCGACGACCTCGCTTTTATCCTCGACGTTTACATAGACCGCGCCTTTTCCGTTGCTAACGGCAAATTCCGGCTTGCCGCCGACGGCAACAGCTCCGTCAACTTTATCGCCAACAGCATCTATAACGGTCGCATTATTACTGCCACCGTTAAAACAAAAGACGCGGTTCGTTGCCGGATCGAAAATGATAATGTCCGGATTTTTGTCAGTCTTAAGAGTGCCGAGTGTTTACAAGGTTTTGAGACCAAATATCGTGACGCTATTGTCGCGG
>JBKJRA010000084.1:0-5891 GCA_046594975.1 Pyrinomonadaceae bacterium
CGCAAGCACCAAATTTCTCAAGAAATGTTTTTCCGGAATTGATAGCTTGCAGACGGACATCTGTATCATTTTTGACGGCGTAAAGCTTGTCAAATTCGTCCTGCATTTTGGTCTGCCCGTCGGCATCAGTGCAAGGGTCTTGGGCAAAGCCAGCCACAGCTCCCAATGCGATAATTGTGCCTAAAATAAGGCCAATGGTTAATGATCTAAAAATCGTTTTCATCTAAATACTTCCTCCGCTTGTGCGTATCTCCAAGTCAAATTTCAATCGCTAGACCTTTGGACTGCGTCCTTAGTTTCGCGTAAATTCAGATGATATGCGCTGCAAATACGTTGCAAGATTTTGCGCGTTGCAAGCACATCATTGAAAGAAAATGATCAATCAAAAGAAATCTTTTGAAAAGGTAAATAATCCGTAAGTTTAGCGTTTGTGTCAAGCCGATAACACAATCGGTCAACAAAAATGTCAAATTGGAGGGGAAATAAAACTTGAGATGAAAACCCCGGCCCAGCAAGCTATTCAGGCTTTTTCACCGGAGCTGTTTTATTATCTTTATCTTTATCGTAAGTAATGACAACGGGCGGAAATACTGGCTTAGAATCGCCTGTCCGCGTGACCAATTTCTTACGGGTCGATGTGTCGGGTGACTCGATCCGTGTCGCGCTCGGCACAATGATAATGTTACCGCCGCCATTATTGTTGCCGTTGAAATTGGTAACATCAGTTTCATCCGCTTCATCATCGTCAGCAAGTCCGGCAGTTGTGTTGTTGACCACATTTTTCGGAGCAATGTGAAATTCGGTCTGAGCGAGGTTGCGGTCGGTCCGCACGATCTGTTTGCTGAGTGAACTGTAAACCTGTGCGGCGACGGCAGCGGCGTAACGCCCGCGTTCACGCTGTCCGCGAGTAATGACCGCGACGGCGTATTTCGGTTTTTCTATAGGTGCGACCGAGGCAAACAGTCCGACCCATGAACCTTTGTCGATGCACGAACCGGTCTTTCCGGCGACCCCTAAGTTCTGGTCCATGTTCCGGTGAGCGGTGCCATAAGCGGCGGCCCCCATCATGCCGGGAATCATACGACGGACATTTATCTGCGGCAGATCGACATTGGCTTTATAAAATGCCTGAAATTTTGTCTGCTCGACGCTGTTTCGCGGAACACGCGGCAGCACACGGTGGCCACCATTTGTGATCGCCGAAGCCAAAACCGCAAGCTGCAAGGTCGAAACCTCAGTATCATCGCCGTGCGAGTAAATGCGTGCGTTGCTGTTGTTCGTCGGCAGGCGTCCGGGAACCTCGCCATCGAGATTGATACCGGTCTGCTCGCCAAGCCCCAGTTTGTGGCCGTATTCAACAAGCTTTGTGTTACCAACCTGTGCTCCGGCACGTTGGAAATATCCGTTATCGGAGAATGCTACTGCGTCGTCGAGACTGCGGCGGGTCGATACATTACGGATCGAGCCATCTTCTTTACTAATAACGCCTTCGTTAAGAGCGGCAACGCCTGTTACCAATTTGATCGTCGAGCATGGACGAATGCTGCTGCGGACTGCCCAATCTTGATTGACGATAGTCAAAACCTTGCCCGTCTGGGCTTCCATCACAACCACCGAACCCGCATGTGAGCCAAGAGCATTGACGGCGGCGGCCCGGATGTTAAGGTCCTCTCCCTCGGTCACGTCTTTAGATATGTTAGCGACGGTTTCAGTGCGAAGCCCATTTTCAAATGCCATCTTACGGGCGCGTGCTTCGCGTGCGGCCTGCTCGCGGCGGCGACGTTCGGCGGCGATGGCAGCTTGACGTTCAGCGTCTTTGCGGCGGCGTTCGGCAGCAATTGCTTTTGATTCGGATGCTTTTTTCGGGTCTTTTCTGGTAGCCTGCTGTTTTTCTTTAGCGGTTAATTTTTTGTCCTTTGCTGTCGTCCTAGCAGTAACTTTCGTTTTCGAACTATTTTTTCTGGCATCTTTTGCCGTAACTGTAGGCTTCTTAGCAATTGGCTTCTTTTTCGATTGAGCAGAAAGGTTGCGGGTCAACGTCAAGCTCAGCAAAACGAGTGTCAAAAACGAGACGGCAATAGACAGTTTGGAGAACATAAATTTCATGCTTTACCTCTGGATAACCGAAAAAGGGTTTAATTTTTAGGGGAAGACCTGTTGACCTTAGAGCTATAAACTAGCCAAATAAGGATTTTGCGTTCAAACTAACGAAACTATAACATCCGAGATTGTGATAGGCAAGCCCTTTTTATAGATGCCATAATAAATGCTTACGATCGCCATTAATAAATGCAGTTCTTAAATACATTCCGGGGCCGTCTGCTGCTGATACTCGCATTACTGCTGGTTGCGACTCTCAGCTTTCAGTATTACCTTAATCTGGTCACGCAGGGCGAGAATAACGTCCGGCTCGAGGCTCAGACGCGAGCATTGGTCTCTGGCATCGCTCTTGGGTCTAACGGCATTACGTCCGGCGAATATATGCAGGACCTGATCGACCGCAATGGGCAGACATTTTTCGATCAGGAAGCGGCATCACGTATAAAAGACGTAATTATCGTAGATAATAACTGGCAGATATCCGACAGTCTCAATCCTGACTTTTTGCCGTCCAGCGGAGCCGACGGAGCGACCGTTTATAAACGCCTCGCCGACCTTAAAGAACTGCCGCCGCTGATGGAAGGCACACGGCTCGGCCCCGACCTGAGCCAGTTTCCCAATCAACGAACCGACGCAAACAAAAATACCGATGACGAGGCTCACGCCGTGCCGATCGAGACCAGCAAGGGCCGCTGGTATGTGATGGTGCTGCTCAAAAACGACAAGAGCGCCGCTGCCTCTCGTGCAGCCCGACCGCTGATATATACGCTCGGTGTATTGATGGTTTCATCGCTTATTACATTTTTGCTTGTGTGGCGTTTTTCGCGACCGATCGCCGACCTGTCCAACGCTGCTCGCGAAGTCGCTGACGGCAATCTGAACGTCCGCGTGCCGGCGTCAAGAAAAGACGAGCTGGGCAGCCTTGCCGCTAATTTCAACGAAATGACCGCCGAGCTGGAGAAAAAACGTCACATAGAGTCTCAACTCCAACAGGCCGAGAAATCCGCTGTCGTAGGACGGCTCGGTTCGGCCATCGCCCACGAAATACGCAACCCGCTCAATTACATCAATCTTACACTTGACCATTTGCGTTCAAAATTTGCACCCGAGGAGCCTGCTCGACGCGAGACATTTGAAAAGCTGACCTCTCAATTAAAGGCCGAGGTCGCCCGTATCAACCAGCAGATCTCCGATTTCTTAAACTATTCGCGACCGACCAAAGCCCACTTACAGCCCATCGAGGCACGAAAGGTGATCGAAGACAGCCTACGTCTGACGGAGCCGCAAGCCGCAGAGAAAAACGTCACTATCGGCGTCGTTGAGCACGAAAACGTGCCGAAAGTAATGGGTGATCTGGAATTCCTGCGTTCCGTTTTCAACAACCTGTTTATCAACGCACTGCAGGCGATGGAATCCAAAGGCGGCCATCTCGGCATCAAGATCTCGCCCGACGCGAGCGGTAAATTTGTCAATTTTGAGATCACGGACACAGGCAACGGCATCTCCGCAGAAAACCTCTCAAAGATATTCGAACCATATTTTTCAACCAAAGAAACCGGCACCGGACTAGGCCTCGCCATCGTCCATAAAATAGTAGATATTCACAACGGCACCATCGAGGTCGAATCCGTAGTGGGCGAGGGAACGAAATTTACGGTAAAATTACCAAATGCATTGGAAGTAACCACGAAATAACACTAAAGACCACTAAATGGTTGATTTAATTTTGTATTTTTTCGTGTATTTCGTGGTCATTTCTTATTAAAATTTATGGCAAGAAAATCCATCCTCGTCGTCGATGACGAGAAAAACCAGCGGGAGATCCTCGAGACAATATTGTCGGGCGAGGGCTACGACGTTACCACTGCGAGCTCCGGCGAAGCGGCTCTGAAATTTGTCGCGGACCGGCATTTTGACCTCGTGCTGACCGATCTGAAGATGACCGGCATGAGCGGGCTCGAACTGCTAAAACAGCTCACCGATTTCGACAAATCGATCATCGTCATTTTGCTGACGGCTCACGGCACGATCGATTCGGCGGTTGATGCTCTGCGGCTAGGGGCTTTCGAGTATCTGCAAAAACCTTACGACAGCGAAAAGCTGCTCGAAACCGTGTCACGTGCACTAAAAAAACTGACTATGCTCGACGCCGAGATCATCTCGGTTTCGCCCGAAATGGACAAGGTTAAAAAGCTGATCCTCAAAATCGCCAAATCCAATTCGACCGTTCTCATACGCGGCGAGAGCGGCACCGGCAAAGAGTTGATCGCCCGCTCTATCCACAAAAACAGCCTGCGTTTGAACGAAGTTTTCCAAGCCGTAAACTGTGCCGCGATCAATGAGAATCTGCTTGAATCGGAGCTTTTCGGCCATGAAAAAGGCTCGTTTACAGGAGCGATAGCTGAAAAGAAAGGCCTCTTTGAGATCGCACACAACGGAACGCTTTTTCTCGACGAGATCGGCGAACTCGACATCGCATTGCAGGCTAAGCTGCTGCGTGCATTGCAGGAAAAGCAGATTCGCCGGGTCGGCGGTATCCGAGACATCGATGTGGACGTGCGTGTCGTTGCCGCGACAAACCGCGATCTGCTCCACATGGTTGAGGAAAAACGCTTTCGCGAGGATCTCTATTACCGGCTCAATGTGCTGTCGATCGAGCTGCCCGCCTTGCGCGAACGCCGCACGGACGTTCCCGTCCTGCTCGAATATTTTGTCAAAAAGCACACCCGCAACACGAGTCGAAAGATAACGATCACGCCCGATGCTCGGCACCTGCTCGAAGATTACTCCTATCCCGGCAACGTCCGCCAACTCGAATCCGCTCTCGAACGAGCGATCTTGTTATGCGAAGACGACACGGTAACCATCGAAGATCTACCGCCCGAGATGACCCAAACCGGCAGCCGTGCATCGTCCTCGTCAGGCGACCTTTTCAAACTGCCGCCCGAGGGCGTAAATTTCGAAGACGTCGAACGCAGCCTGATAATGCAGGCAATGGACCGCACCGACAACAACATCACAAAATCCGCCAAAATGCTTGGTTTAACTTTCAGGACACTGCAATACCGGTTGGAGAAATTTGGATTTAAGAAGGACGAGGAAAGTGACGAGGGACAAGGGGCGAGTGACGAGGGTTAAGAGCTATGGGCGATGATGGTAGCTATAAAGGGCTGATCGTTTGGCAAAAGAGTATAGCTCTTGTGAAATCTATCTACGTTCTTACTGCCCGTTTTCCGAATGAAGAGAAATTTGGAATAATCTCGCAAATGCGCCGTTCGGCAGTCTCAATTCCTTCTAACATAGCCGAGGGGCAGGCACGTCGAACAACGGGTGATTACATCCGATTTGTTTCAATGGCTGAGGGCTCTTTGGCAGAACTAGATACTCAACTTATTATTTCAATTGATCTAGGATTTTGTAATAATCAAGAGGCGGAGGCCTGCTTCTCGCTGATGTCCGAAATCCGAAAAATGCTCAACGCACTTAGGCGGTCATTGTTAGCGCGGTCAGCAGCATCTGATTGATCTTATCTCGTCCCTCGCCCCTTTTCACTGGTCCCTGAATCCGGAGGATTCTAATATGGAATGGCTATCGACATTGAGTTTGGCACTTGGCACGGCATGGACGTCGGGAATAAATCTTTACGCGACCGTGACGGTACTTGGGCTGCTGCAAAAATTTGGGGCTACGCATCTTCCGGGCGGGCTTGACGTGCTTGATAACTGGTGGATCATCGGTGTCGCGGGTGGTCTGTATCTGATCGAATTTTTCGCCGATAAGATACCTTATGT
>JBKJRA010000139.1:0-6541 GCA_046594975.1 Pyrinomonadaceae bacterium
CCCCTATCCCCCATACCGTCTCGCGATGATCGCCCCAAAAATAATGTGCAGCAGCCCAAAGCTCGCTCCCATCATCAGGTTTGCGAAAGTCGGCGGCAGAATAAACGCTGCCGTGCCTAGGGCGATAAAGCACCAGCCCATCACCGGCACGACCCGCACCGAAAACGCTCCGCCGCACACGACCGCCGCACCATAAGTGAGCATACAAACTGGAGCCATTGCGTTATAGTCACCAAATCGCCACAGTCCTAGCACTATCACAACGCCGACGATCAGCGACGGCGCAAAGCTCATTGCAAATTTTCGCGAAGGGCCGGACAGCAACGAAGTATTATCGATATGCGATTTTTGCCACATCGCGAGCAGACCGATAGCAAACGCAAGACACGCCTCGACCAGCCAAGTCGCAAGAGAATCGACCACATAGATCTGAGTGCTAGCAATGTAAGCGGCAGCAACAGCGGTCACGCCCATCAATATCCCGCCGTAACCCGGAACGGCCGTAAAGCTCGTCGAGCGTTCCATCGTCTCGCGGATAAACTGCAGATTGTCGATAGCACGGTCGCCTATTTGGACAGGCTCGTCTCTCGTATTTTCATCTTGTCGGGCAGCGTTTGTTTTCGCCATAGTAGGATAAAATTACATCAAGTAATATTCTTTGTCAAGAACTTTATAATATAAAGTAGATTATTTTTAATATGATTTTGCCCTAAATGGTCGAATACGCAGATAATGAATAAACTTTATGCGGTTCCGATCCATTTTTTTAGTAGCGTTGATGCTGGCCGCAGGCTTTTGCTGTGTGTCGGCTCAGGACAATAAAGATGATGAGATCATCAAGGTCGAAACGCGCCTCGTAAGCGTGCCGGTAATAGTCAGCGACCGTGACGGGCGGTATGTGCCGGGGCTAACGCAGAAGGATTTTGCGATCTTGCAGAACGGCGTCGTCCAGCCGATCGAGTTTTTTGGCGCGAACGACGAACCGCTGACCATCGCACTGCTGATCGACACGAGCCACAGCACGCGGCCCGTGCTCGATGACATCAAGGACGCAGCAAAATCATTTATCAAATTGCTCGGCCTGCAAGATCAGGCGATGATCGTCAGCTTTGATCACGGCACACATATTCTGAGCCCGTTGACCGGTGATCAGGAAAAGCTGCGGCGTGCGGTCAAAGATGCGGAGATACCTGACGCTATCGGCACGACTCTGCGTGACGCGCTGTTTCAGACGGTATTCACGTCATTTGAAGGATTGACCGGCCGAAAAGCGATCATTCTACTCACGGACGGACGCGACGGCGGCAGCCACGTTTCGGAAAACGAATTGCTTACGAGGCTGCAGGAAACTGACACGATGGTCTATACCGTGCAATTTCGGACCGAGGAAAAATTACGGATCGGGCAAATGCTAAAGACCGGAAAAATCCCAAATCTAACAAAATCAGGAGCCGCACGCCGCGTTAAAGAGGAGGAAAAGGTGGAAAAAGCGGGCGATTTTATGCACATGATCTCGGTCGTGACCGCCGGCAGATTTTACTCGACCGAGTCAGGCAATTTGAAAAAGACATTTGATCTGATCGTCGATGAGCTGCGACGCCAGTATCGTCTGGGATTTTACCCGCCTGAGAATTCTTCTGACAAAGACATTAATGAGGTCAAGGTGCGGATCGCCCGCCCAAATCTCATCGTCCGCGCCCGCGGCAGCTATCGTCTCCAAGCTCCTAAATAATTTGTCCAATTGCGCCAAAAAATATTTTTGCGACTTTTATGTACGCCCGTCCGTCTAATAGTTGCCGGTAAATAATTATGTTTCGACGGATCACAGCGTTTGTGAGTCTGACAGTGCTCTTGGGCTCTGTTTTTGTGAGCGCTCAAAAGCCGGACGAGACGATCAAGGTCGCAACCGATCTCGTGAGCGTTCCTACTATCGTCAGCGACCGAAATGGGCGTTATATCCCAAATCTGACGCAAACCGATTTCACGATATTGCAGAATGGCACGCCGCAGAAGATCGAGTTTTTCGCCGCAACCGAAGAGCCGATCAACGTCGCTCTGCTCATCGACACGAGCCAGAGTACGCGGCCCGTGCTAGGCGATATCAAGGATTCGGCAAAATCATTTATCAAGCTGCTCTCGCCTAAGGACACAGCAATGATCGTCAGTTTTGATTACGACACGCATATCTTATGTAATCTAACGAGCGATCAGGAGCAGTTAAAAAAAGCCATAAAGCAGGCTGAGATACCGGACCGTATGTTTGGCACGACTCTGCGTGATGCTGTGTATCAGATGGTAAACAATACATTTAAGGGATTGACAGGAC
Organism: Pyrinomonadaceae bacterium; assembly: GCA_046594975.1. Classification (GTDB taxonomy): domain Bacteria; phylum Acidobacteriota; class Blastocatellia; order Pyrinomonadales; family Pyrinomonadaceae; genus OLB17. The sequence continues at coordinate 2,327 of JBKJRA010000139.1, forward strand.
GCAAAGCGATCATCCTGCTAACCGACGGCAAAGACGCGGGCAGCCGCATTATGACCCGCGACCTGCTCTACAAACTTGAGGAAAGTGACACGCTCATTTACACCGTATTTTTCAAAACGGACGAAAGACAGCAGATGCGGCAATTTAATCGGTTTCCGCGTGGCGGCGGGCGAGGCGGAGGGATCTTTGGTGGAGGTTTTCCGCCGATGCAGCGGCCAAATCCTCGTAACGAACGCCGTGAGGCTCGTGTCGAAGAAGAAAACCGTGCGGCTGAGGAATTTTTGCAAAAAATGTCCGACCTGACCGCCGGACGTCTATATTCAAGCAAAGACGGCAAGCTGAAAAAGACATTCACGATGATCGTCGAAGAGCTCCGCTACCAGTATCGGCTGGGCTTTTATCCGCCTGAGGACAACGGCAGCTCCACGCTCCACAACATAAAAGTCCGGGTCGAGCGTCAAGACGCGGTCGTCCGCTCACGCGGCAGTTATCGAACCAAAAAGCCCTAGACACAATTCAATAGATCACCACTTTTCCACGACAAGGATTCCGGTAATTTCTCCTTTCCTGGCTTTGCCATCGAAGTGACCTGACACAATTTCATTCATATTGACCGGTATAGGCTCGTCGATCTGACCGATACTGACATATATCGTCATCAAAATGCCCATTTTTACTGGGCCATGAGTGTGGCATACGGTTTGCAAAACGATATTGGCCGGATGTCCCACGCCGGTTTTGAGACCAGATCAATTAACGAAACTTATGTGTCAATACATCACGTCAAAACTTGCAGTGCTTTTTCTTTTGACTGCAACCATCGGTGGGGTGCTCCCTGTTCAAAGCCTCGGACAGAAAGCGGATCGCGTGTTATCCCGCAAACAAATACCGCTCGAGGCCGAGCCTATGACAAAACAGGAGATACCAAAAATATCCCCTGACTTGGTTTCATACGCTAACTTGACCAAAAACGGACGGGTTTCTGCAGTAATTCAATTTAATCGACCACCAACGGCTCAGTTACTCACTGACCTGCAACTCAATGGGATCAGACTCGGCGTTTTGAATAATCAGCTCAGGACGATGACGGTCACGTTGCCGCGAACCTCGATGACGTGGCTTGCCGGACAGGCCCAGGTTACTGCGGTTACTCGTGACCTGCCAGTTTTTAATACGGGACACATTACAACGACAACCGGAGACGAAGCAGTCAGGTCGGTGCCGCCATTAGGGTTATTGACTCAGGACGGCAGCGGCGTGGGCATCGCAATTCTAGATTCGGGGATATACGCTGGACATAGATCCCTTTCCGGAAGCGGAAGCTTAGCTCGAACCGTCCTAAGTATGGATTTCACCGGTGAGAGTCGTACGGACGATCCTTTCGGTCACGGAACGCACGTTGCAGCTGCTGCGGCCGCAAACTACGACATTGGAGATGGAAACGGCGGTTTCGCAGGCGGCGGTTCTAATGCCGATCTCTATAATCTCAGAGTTCTTGACCGCAACGGACACGGCACGTCAAGAAGTGTGCTGGCAGCCATCGAGTGGCTGTTAAATTATGGCCGGCTAAACAATATTCGTGTCGTAAATATGAGCTTTGGAACGCCCGCCGTCGACTCTTATCAGGTCGATCCGATATGCAGGGGCGTACGAAAACTCGTCAACGCGGGATTCGTAGTCATCGTCGCCGCAGGTAATGACGGCAAAACGAGTGTAGACTCAGCTTACGGTCCGGCAGGCAGTAAAGTCTATGGCCTTGTTCATTCACCCGGAATTGAGCCCTCGGCAATTACCGTAGGAGCGACAAACACAAAACAAACCGATTCGCGAGCGGACGATACCGTAGCCACCTTTAGCTCACGCGGCCCGACCCGGTCCTACTGGACAGGAGCGGACGGAATGAAGCATTTCGACAATATTGTAAAACCCGATCTCGTCGCTCCCGGCAATAAGGTCATCTATGCCGAATCTCCTAATAACCTGATTGTCTCAACACATCCGGGGCTGCATATAAATAACCCCGGAAGTGGCAATTCTGCGTCAAGGCAAGTGATGCAGATGAGCGGCACATCCGTTTCAGCTCCGGTAGTAGCCGGAACTGTCGCAATGATGCTGCAGGCTAATCCTCAACTGACACCGAACATGGTTAAGGCGATCCTAGAATACACGGCCCAGCCGTTGGCCGGATTTAACCAATTTGAGCAAGGTGCCGGAGAATTGAATGCCAAGGGCTCCGTCGAGATCGCTCGCCTTGTGACGCAAGGCCTACTGGGAAGTCAACGAAACGACACTATCATTTCATCGATGCCTCCTGCTTCGTCAACGATCTCAGGCCCCGCGTTCACGTGGTCACAGGTCATGAACGTCAGACACGGATTTATGAAAGGAGATAATCTCCTGAAGAAATACCAAACGGTTTACGATCAAGGAAAAACATTGGGCGATGCCGTAACCGAAAGCTACAATACGCAATCGATCAATAGCGGTTATATGACGGGCGGAATAGACCTTTATGACTCGATATTTACCTTTAGTAATTCGGGTAGTGAGGGGAATAATCCGTGGGATGGAACTACTCCGATTATGACTAACGGCATCCTTATGAGTGACGGTATTCTCATCAGCGATGGAATACTGATCAGCGACGGTATTTTGATCAGCGACGGTATTTTGATCTCTGACGGTATTTTGATCAGCGACGCGACTGAAGGAGAATAACCATTTCTGCAGGAAATAACATGGCCGTGTCCCCGTAGGACACGGTCATTTTTTTGCCTTGTCCTTTGGAGCGTTAGCTTTGTCGCCGAGGTTTTCGACGGGGCCGCCGTTAGGGTCGGCGGTTGAGAATGTCAGGCGTTTGCCCTGCATCGTAAAGGAGCCGCTGTTCCATTTATAGATCGAGCGGGTAAAGTATGTCGGGCAGCAGAGCTGTTCGCGGTCGTCACCGACTTTTCCGGTCTCCATTTGGTTGAGCAAAAAACGATCCTGTCCGTAAAGCTCGACTACAAACAAACCGTTTTCCGCACGAATATCTTTCAGTCCGCCGTCAGCACGGTCGCCTGTTCGAAACGACCATATCAGCTCCGGCGCACCATTTTTCCAAGTGAAGACATAAGCGATCTGCGGTATCGCACCGCCGCCAGTCTCGATCTTGAGTATGACGAAAGCCTCGTCCTGACCGTCGCCGGTCACATCGAAATACTTGGTCGTGACATAAGACATCCCGATGCGGCGGTCCTCTTTTGCCTCGGTCGCGACAGGTTCGAGCTTTCCGTTTACCAGCTTGATCTCGCTGCCATCAGGATTTTCCCAACCGTGAGGCAGCGGATACGTGTAGTTTTTGAAATCAAATGACCCGATCGCTGACGCGGTGCTTTTATAGCGATCATTGAGCAATTCGGACTGTAGATTAGGTATCGACGGCGTCGGAACGGGAGCAGGTGTGGCGACAACCGCCGCCGGAGCCGGAGCTACGGTCGCCTGAGGCGTAGGTGAGTTTTCGACACTCTTTTGGCAGCCGACACAAAAGGCTGTCAACATCCATACAACTATTAAATAGTATTTACTTGCCATCAAAACCCTGCGGCTCCCCCGCAGGCGGCAGAGCCGAAATAAATTTTGGGGGAGACAACGGAGAAGTAAAACTTCTCCGCAAATAGATGGGCAAAGCCCGAAGATCGTTACGCCCGTGTAAGGCTACGATACTTGATCCGATGCGGCTGGTCGGCATCGTGGCCAAGTCGGCGTTTGCGGTCGGCTTCGTATTCGCTGTAGTTGCCGTCAAAATACTCGACATGGCTGTCGCCCTCGAACGCTAAAATGTGCGTCGCAATGCGATCCAAAAACCAGCGGTCGTGTGATATTACGACGGCGCATCCACCAAAGTTTTCGAGCGATTCCTCGAGAGCACGCATCGTGTTAACGTCGATGTCGTTGGTCGGTTCATCGAGCAGAATGACGTTCGCGCCAGATTTCAGCATTTTTGCGAGATGAACGCGGTTACGTTCGCCGCCTGAAAGTTGTCCGACAAATTTCTGCTGATCGGCACCCGAAAAATTAAATTTCGAGACATAAGTTCGGGCGTTCATTTCGCGTTTGCCGAGCATGACAAAATCGAGTCCGTCGGCGATCTCGTCGAAGAGCGTTTTGTCCGCATCAAGCGAGTCGCGCGACTGATCCACATAACCGAGTTTCACAGTCGAGCCGACCTTGAAC